>JAQWAN010000142.1 GCA_028707655.1 Bacteroidaceae bacterium | reverse complement strand
AGATACTAGAACAGGCGATGTTTTATACAACTCTTTATCACTTACATAGCCCTCTCCACAATAGCGAGTATACAATTTTAAATCGCTCACCACCATTTTTATTAGATTCTTAGAACGAAGTAATTCAATCTCATTATCCACATTATTCTTTCCCGTGATAACACCCCAATCTTGTAGCGCATTCATTTCATCCATACCACCACCCTTCTTATCATCTTTCAGTAAGATAGTAGAAGAAACACTATAGATAGGAGTGGCATAACGTAGATAGGTAAAAGCGATTACTAAGCAAACAATAACTGAAGCTACAATCCATTTCCAATACGCGAGGTATTTAAACAATAATTCGTGGATATCAATACCTTCATTATCTAGGTTTTCTTCGTTATTATTTTGATATATATTATTTTCGATCATGACGGATATTTACTTTTAGTTAAGGATATTATACAATAGACTGGTTAGAGATATTACGATAGAGGTAGCAGAGAACCACAATGTAGTACTTTGACCGATATCCGAATTCTTCGCTTTCGATTTATTTGGCTCCACATAAAGCACATCATTTTGTTGTAAATAGAAATAGGGAGAGTTAACAATCTCCGCTTTATTAAAGTCAAGTTTAATAATCTGCTTAGCACCACTTTGGTCTTCACGAATAAGTTTTACATTGTTACGCATACCATAAACAGTCATATCTCCAGCCAAGGCTAAAGCTTCAAACACGTTAATCTTTTCATTAGCAACAGAAAAGGTACCAGGTCGTTTTACCTCACCAATCACGGAGACTTTATAGTTGATTAATCGTACAGTCACAATGGGCAATTCCTTAAAAGAAGTAGCTAATTTTTTGGTGATGAAATCTTCTGCCTGATTTTTAGTTAAGCCCGCCAATTTCAATTTGCCTAACACAGGGAAATTAACACATCCTGTATTGTCTACTAAGTAGCTCTGTAAAACAGGCTGTGAAGTCGTTACCAGTTTCATGGATACATTCTGAATAGTCGGTACAGTTAAGTTAAAAGGTACGGAAGCTTCTGGATTTGTAGAGATTACAGTAATTGACAACAAATCTTTAGGCATTATTCTAGCATCATACAATTCGGATGTAGCTGATGTTTTGAATGTATCAGCATCAATAAGATACGGAATCTGCTTATAAGAATTACATGACGTTAGTAACACCACAAAAAGCATTATGCATACATTAAAACGAGTCCTCATATTTTTATATTTTTATATTTAATCAAATTTTGGTCAAAGATAAAAGAAATAATCTACATAAAGCTAAAACAGCCTACGATTTTTCAGATGATTCCGATAAATAACGTCCATACCCATAAGATTTACTCAGTTTATGGATAGGCACCCCATTCAACACAATCGACATATTAGGTAATTTCTGATGAATAGCGATGTCGTTCAACCAATCCAAATGCTTCTTTAAGGTAACATTGGTACGTGTAACATAAATAGACATATCAGTTAAGCGTTTTAACAAAATCGAGTCGCTGACCAAGCCAACTGGAGCTGTGTCAAACACGATATAATCAAAGTCCCTACGTAATAGAGCAATAAGCTCATCCAGTCGACTGTTTTGCAACAACTCAGCAGGGTTAAAAGGAATGGAGCCCGATGTAATGACAGACAGGTTAGCACGAATGCCAGAGGGCTGAATCAAATCGTCAATAGAGGATATACTGCCCTGTAAGTAATTAGAGACACCTTTTCTATGGTTTAATCCCAGCTGCTGTCCCAATCTAGGTTTACGCAGATCCAGACCAACAAGTACCACCTTTTTATCTAGTAAAGCCAAACTAATGGCCATATTAATCGAGACAAAAGTCTTACCCTCACCCGGCATGGAGGAGGTTACTAATAGGGTTTGCTGTTTAGTCTCTGTACCCACAAATTTCATATTCGACCGTAGAGTTCGGAAAGCCTCATCTACTCTATTATTTGCCCCTTCAAAAACAGCCTGTCCCCTCTTTAGGTCCGCTAAGAATGGAAGTTCACCCACAATAGGCACCTCCGTTAGCTCCTTTATCTCCTCTTTATCTCGGATATAGATGCTTAACATCTCCAACAATTCAATAATAGCAATAGGAACCAATAGTCCCACCAGTAGTCCCACCAAACAAACCAGCCTACGAGAAGGATAGACCGGTCGACCGCTCAAGAAGGCCGCGTCTACTACCCTTGCTTTTTGAGTATTAGCCGCCAGTGTTAATGAATTCTCCTCCCGTTTACGCGACAAGATAGTAAACAAGCTTGTTTTTACCTTTTCCCATCGTCTAATTTGAGTCAATTCGCGTTCTTGTTCCGATACATCTAAAACACGATTTGCATATTTTTTGACCTGTTTATCCGCCTCTTTCAGTCGAATAGTCAAGGTCTTTTTAAACATATCAATGGAGCTTAAAATCTCACAGTGAAGCAGCGCTAAAGAGTACTCCATCCTATCCACAGAGGGATTCACTTTTGAAGATGCTTTTAGCAATTTTCGATAGGCTAACACAGCAGTATTATATTTTGCAGCTAATGCTAACAAAACAGGATCGTCCACCCCCATATTAGATGGCAACAAATGATAAACAGCGGTGTCATTCTTCATGTATTGTTCTAAAAAATCGACTAAAGTATACTGCGTTGAGTAGTAGACATATTGCTTTAAATAGGTCGATTTACTCTCTAATGACATACTAGCAGCAAGCGATAAATCACCACTAGACCATTTCTTTTTACACTGTTCAATATCGGTACGCACCGCATCAAGTTCCTTGTTTAGAATAGACAAACGTGCGTCAATAAAATGTTCAATATTTAAAGCCGCCCTATTTTTATCGTCCAAAGCCTGCTTATTATAGAGCAGCACCAATTGATTTAGATAGATGGAAGCACGCTCCAGAAGAGGATCTCGCATCTGTAAATGGACAATCGAGGTCGTTTTTGAGAGCAAGTTAACTTGCAATAAAGAACGGAACCGATTCGTTGCCATAGTAAGTGGTGTAATCTCCGTACGTAAGACCTCTCCAGGAGGTAAAATAATCGATAAATCCTTTGTGATATGAATTGTTCCTGCACACGTTGTCAGCTTTGCTGGAAAGGTAGAAAGCGCATATACAGTCTCCTGTTTCTTATAAGTCAGTGTAAGCTGCAGCTGTGTCCCATCCTCCCTACTCATCCGTAAAATAAGAGGAGCAGAAAGAGAGTCAAAAGCAGCAGTAGTTAGCTCCGCACGATAGGGTATAGCCGTATAAACGGGTTCATCCCGAAAGAAATGTTCATAAAAATGTTGATTATACAGCTTCAAAGAGGCCACTACACCTTTCGATAAGCTCCAAGAAGAGAGTATCTCAATTTCATTATCCACATTATCCGTTCCACCACCAATACCCCAACCATGGAGTATAGAGAGTTCATCCGACACCCCACCCTTCATGTCATCTTTTAACAAAACAGTAGAATGTGCCTCATATATGGGCACGCTACTTTTTATAAAAAGAAAAGCTCCTAAAAGAGCAAGCACAACAGAAAAAAGAATATATTTCCAATAAAGCAGGTATTTTAATAGAAGAGATTGCAGATGCATCACTTCATTATTTTTTGCAGTAATTTTATCAACCATCATTTAGTTTTATGACTTTTTATAAAAAAAAGAGTATCCACAAAGATAATCTATTTAGACTTGTTTTCAAAAGAACTAACTATTTATTACATAAAAAAACATAGAATAGGGCCAATACATTACCTTTTTTAGAAAAAAAAGGAATAAAACCGCACGAATATACCTAGAAAGTAAATCCTTTATGTTATATTTGCAAGAGGTTACTTTACGTTTTAATGTAGGAAAATATCTTATTTTATCCTAAAAACAAAGACAAGTGAAGAAAAAAATATTGATCATAGACGACAAGGAAACAATCGGAAAAGTTGTTTCCATCTATCTAAGAGCTGACTACGATATTGTTTATCTAGATAGTGCCATTAGAGCCATCAAATGGCTACAAGAGGGAAATAATCCCGATTTAATCATTTCGGATATTCGTATGCCAGAGATGACCGGAGATGAGTTCTTAAAATATGTTAAGGAAAACGAATTATTCAAGGCAATTCCTGTTGTAATGTTATCGAGTGAAGATAGTACAAGTGAGCGTATAAGACTACTGGAAGAGGGAGCAGACGACTATATCTTAAAGCCCTTTAATCCCTTAGAATTGAAAGTTCGAATAAAAAAAATTATTGGATAATGAGTTCTATTGTATATTCTGGATATAATCAAGATCGATTAAAGACATTTCGATCAGTATTGGGGAGTAAAGTAAACCCTCATGTGATGCATGTTAAAGACATTGTTAAATGGAGCGAATCGCTTCAAAAGAACGAACCTTTAATCGTCTTTTTTGAAAAGAATAATTACAAAAGAGACTTGCAAGAGATTGCCTATCTACAAAATAAAATATACAAGGTATATATTATCCTCATCCAAGATAAGCTATCTGAGGAGGAAAAGAAGAACTATGTAAAAGCTGGAGTAAACGATGCTATAACACTAACAATTGATGACGATAAATTAAAACAAAAAATTAGTTTTATAGAGAATCGATTCCACCTCTTACTACCCGACTTTTTAAAATATAAAGATTTAGTAACGTTTAAATTGCCTTTGTGGAAACGTGCCTTCGATATTCTTTTTTCGGGAGCCGCTATCCTATGCTTATCGCCCCTACTACTAGCCACAGTTATAGCCATTCGCTTAGAGAGTAAAGGACAAGTGGTCTACAAATCGAAACGTATAGGTACCAACTACAAAGTTTTTGATTTTTTGAAATTCCGATCCATGTACACCGGAGCGGATAAACGTTTAAAAGAGTTCAACAATCTGAATCAATACCAAGAGAACGAGGGCAGTGCCACTACATCTGGCATAACCCAACAAGAAATAAAAATAGACCAACCAGAAGAATCCTATGCAGAAGATAGTTCGATGTTAATATCCGATGATTTTATGATTTCTGAAGACGATTTTATTACACAAAAAACAAAAGAGCAAAAAGATGCATTTGTTAAACTAGAAAATGATCCACGTATCACCAAGGTTGGACGCATCATTCGGAAATATAGCATTGACGAATTACCACAGCTCTTCAACATCCTTAAGGGAGATATGTCCATTGTAGGAAACAGACCCCTCCCACTTTACGAAGCAGAGCTGCTCACAAGCGACGAGTACATTGACCGATTTATGGCTCCAGCTGGATTAACAGGCCTTTGGCAAGTAGAAAAAAGAGGTGGAGCAGGCAAACTCTCTGCAGAAGAGAGAAAGATGTTAGACATCACCTATGGAAAGACTTTTAATTTTTGGTTAGACCTCAAAATTATTTTCAGAACTGTAACAGCCTTTATCCAAAAAGAAAACGTCTAGCCAACTGCTTTATTGAGCAGGAGGGTCTGTTCTAGATTAAATACATTAAAAAGAGCATTATGATTAGCAACATTCTAGTAGCACTAAATTTCACACCTATTCAAACAATACACGTAGTTGAATCTCTTATTTTTCTACTTCTCGCTTTTGCTGTACTCTACCTGCTCATTTTTACATTTGCAGCCTTAACAAAGAAGAAAATTACGTACCCATTGGTAGAGAAGAAAAGTAAATTTGCTGTATTCTTTCCAGCCTATAACGAAGATAGTGTGATTATAAACTCCGTTCAGGAGTTCCTACAACAAGATTATCCTAGAG
>JAQWAN010000141.1 GCA_028707655.1 Bacteroidaceae bacterium | reverse complement strand
GTTTTGATGCGATAACAATTCCAGTATCATGGAGGGTACATTGGGCAGTCTTGTCTCGCTGTAGTTTCTGTCCCACATCGCACGTCGTGGCCATTCAATAGGGTAGTTAGCCTTGATGTCTTTTTGCAATTCTGTTAATACAATATCGGCTAAATCGCGTGAGGCATATCTGGATGTTCCATCGGGTAAGAAACAGTTGCCACTATCGTTTCGCGTGGTATAGACAGCTAATGAGCCAATAAGACTATCTCCTACATTATGCCCAGCATCTGAATGTAGGGCTAGACTTACGTCGAAAGGAATACCTAATCCCTCTTCCTTGGGGTTAGAGGTGGATTGTCCTGCTAGGTAATTCTCCATAAGTGAACGTGCATTTATATCATCGGAATAATCGTCTGTTCCCTCTTTCTTGCTATAGATTTTATAGGGCATGCCCGCCCATTGTGCCCAATAGCGTGCTCCCTCAAGGTTACGTGCTAGACCACTTGTTTGTGCCTCCTCGTCTGGATGGTTAGAACGGGCTATATTGCCTAATCCTCCTCCAAAACGAACGGCATCTGCACAGACAATACCTCTTTCTTCACTTTGATTGCTTAAGAGTACCATGTTCTTATTACTTCGTCCTTTTGCAAAAGGAAAAGTACCTAGATAGGCCCATGTGCCTCCTCCTATTTTTTGATTGACTTGAAAGGTGGTAGATCCTCCTTTATGAAAAACGGTGTATTTGGCATCGCTTACGCTCTGTGGTTGTGAAACGTAGGTGACGTATACGGCATAATTGCCCGCTTCTGGTATCTCGGGCATCCACACTACACAGGCTCTGTTAGATTGCTTTTCTGTGCGTGTATAGCGTGCTGTACCCATCTTGAATGGATTCTCTTTGTCTGTATAGGTTGGTTTTGGGTTGGCAAAAGCTGGCTGATTGGGAAGTGTAGTCCATCTAGCTTTTTTACTTTTTTGCTCAATATACATAGATGGCACACTTTTCGTTTGGTCATTGTTTACAATAACCTCATTCCGCTGTGTATCTCTCTCTCGCGGTGTAAAGACAACAGCTCCTGCATTTTCTAGCATTGGGATTAAGTAGGGGGTAACAAAGGATTGTGTGAATAAATCTTCTGTGGTGCAAAAGAGCTTTGGACGTTGCCACTCCCATTCTTTTTTGGTTACGTTATAATAGCGTCCATGACTCTGCCATAGGGCAATGTGTCTGCCTTCTAATCCTTTGTTGGCTTTATATGGTCTGGATAAATTACGGACCCATTGTTCCGATTTGGGATTATTGCTCGGCCGTCTGCTTCGATCTTTTGGTCGATTGGTTCGATAGAGATTAGGGATAAGTTCTTCAATGCGCATACTGTCTACTATAACAGCGTGCTCATAATAGTTGAGTGGCCCAGGTAAAAGCTCTTTAATGGCTGTATAAATGGTGGCTACATTTTCTTCGGTGAAGGGTTGGTAGGCAAACTCTTTGGATACGTACATGGTGAGTGTACGTGCTGAATGCTGTATCTTTAAACTATCTAGTTGGCATCCCTTTGTAACGATATGTTCTGTGCCATAGGTCTTAAAATATTGAATAAGTTGCTGGAGTGCATTCTTTTCAAGCTCTTGCGCTGTAAGTTGTAGCGTGAAGAGTAGGCTTACTAGTAGAAGTGTAATTTTTTTCATAGGTCAATATCTGTTGAGTATCTATGTCACAAATATACAACTAATCATCTGATTGTAATAAAAAAGGTGAAAAGTATTCTTACTCTTCACCTTTATTTTATAGTCGTATCTGGAGTAATTCAGCAATAACTGTATTACTTCTGATCGTCTGTTTTTACTTGGTTATGTTTCTAAAGTGGTACATATTCCACAAAAGCTTCCATTGCTTCGTAGGATGCTAATCCTAGTTTATCATATAATGCTGCTGTAGATCTGTTTCTATCTTCCGAACGTTGCCAAAATAATCGCTCATCATTACCTAAGAAAGGAGCGCTTTCCATTTGAGATTGATGTTTAAGAATAGCATTTCTTTTTGCTTTTAGTTCTTCTGGACTAATTGGAACAGCCATTTCGATGTTTTCAATTTCCCATTCTGCCCAAGCACCTCTATACATCCATATTCTACAATCTTCTAACCATTTTGCTTTTTCTTCTTTCTCTAAATCGATAGCAGCAAGTACAGAATCAGTACAGATACGGTGTGTACCATGTGGGTCGGCTAAATCACCAGCAATAAAGATTTGTTGTGGTTTGATATCTTTTAGTAGTTGTCTTACTATCTCAACATCTTTCTCACTAATTGGGTTCTTCTTAATCTTTCCTGTCTCATAGAAGGGTAGATCTAGGAAATGACAGCGGTTCAATGGAATATTATTATAAGCACAAGCAGTACGAGCTTCGCCACGTCTAATTAATCCCTTGATGGTTAAAATGTTTTTGCTATCTAAATCGCCCTCTTTTTTAGCATTGAGGAAGGAGCGTATTTCTGTGTATTTATCTTTAATAATTTTGCTCTCGCCATTGTTAAAGATTTGGTCAAAGCCATTGATGAAGTGTAGAAAACGTACTACCTCTTCGTCGCCTACAGCAATATTTCCTGAGGTTTCATAGGCCACATGAACTTCATGTTTTTGTTCAACCAATCGTCTGATAGTTCCTCCCATTGAGATAACATCATCATCCGGATGAGGAGAGAATACAATTACCTTTTTAGGATATGGAGTTGCTCTTTCTGGACGATAAGTATCGTCAGCATTGGGTTTTCCTCCTGGCCATCCTGTAATGGTATGTTGTAAATCGTTGAAAATACGAATGTTTACATTGTAGGCTGAACCATATAGTGCGAGTAGTTCGCTCAATCCATTCTCGTTATAATCTTTATTGGTTAGTTTAAGAATGGGTTTGCCAGTAAGTGTACACAACCATACAATAGCACTTCTAATGAGTTTGCTATTCCATTCGCAAGAGGTAACAAGCCATGGGTGGTTGATACGAGTTAGATGGGAAGCAGAGGCTAAGTCTAGCGATACTTGTATGTTCTTATGTGTCTGCAGGTAAGAGGCTGGTAAGGTATCTGTAACTGGACCCTCTACCATGTTTTTAACCATTTCTGATTTCTCATCTCCCCATGACATAAAGAAAATTTTCTTTGCTGCTATGATATTAGCAACTCCCATTGTTATGGTACAAGCTGGAACATTTTCCGTTCCTCCAAAGAAACGAGAGGCTTCATTACGTGAAACATTATCAAGGAGAATAAGACGAGTTACGGAATTAATTTGAGATCCTGCCTCATTTAATCCGATGTTACCTTCTCTTCCTAATCCTAACAACATGATATCGATTCCACCAAAGGACTCAATACGTTGTTCATAAAGTCGGCAATGCTCTATAATCTTGTTTTTTGGAAGTGTTCCATCAGGTGAGAAGATGTTTTTTGGATCCACATCTACGTGGTCTAAGAACATCTCTTTTAATGCTAGAAGATTGCTGTTGTTTGCATCTGCTGTGAGTGGGTAATACTCATATACATTAAATATAACTACATTACTGAAGCTTAGTTTTTTTGTCTTGTATAATTTAATCAAGTGAGAAAAAACGGCTTTAGGAGTGTTTCCTCCAGTTAATCCTAGCACGCAAAATCGTCCAGAATGTTGCTTCTCTCTGATAATACTTGCAATTTCTTCTGCAATCTGGATAGATCCTTTTTCTGAACTTTCAAAAATATCTACTGGTATTTTCTCATAGCGGGTGAGTTCTGTACGCTCAACTGCATTTGTTGGTTGGTAGTACTTGGCAGATACGCTGTTTAAAGAAATCTGCGAACTTAGATTTGTTTTCATTTGTGCTAATTTATTAGTTCTTCCACTTTATTCGAAAAGTTATTTACCACCAAAGTTAGTGATAAAATTTAAAAGTTATTCTTTTTTTTAGAATAATAATAGGTTGCTAACAACTTTTAGTAAAACCGACCTCCAAATCCCTCTAGGCTTGCTTTTTGATTCCTATAAGCTACTCAGTATTGCTAAAATATGTTTATTTAAGTACAAATTTTTCGGGGTATTTACCCGTAAATTGTCTGTAATAGTCTTGGATCTCTTTCAAATCTTTTCGATAATTACCTGTAGGTATAATCTCCTTTTCCATTACTACTTTTTTCTTTTTATAATCAATGCCAACCAGTACAATTGGTATGCCTGCCTTAAGTGCTATAAAATAAAAACCCTTTTTCCAATTGGGATTAGCAGCACGCGTACCCTCTGGTGTGATGGCTACGTGAAACGTTTTCTCTTTCTTTATCAGCTTAACCAGGTTTTCAACTAAAGATGTTTTACGATCTCTATATACTGGAATACCTCCCATATATCTTAGAAGGATACCAACGGGGAAAAAGAACCAGTCTTTTTTCATTAGAAAACCGGTGTCTCTCCCAATGGATGCATAAAATAATTTCCCTATGAGGAAATCCCAATTACTTGTATGGGGAGCAGCGCAGATAATACATTTATCATGGTCTGGAATAGATACTGCTGTTTCCCATTTCATACATTTACAGAAAATCCATTTACAAATTGTTTGTTTCATAGAGCAATCGATCGGTAATTATAATTCTATCTTTTCACTTAATTTATCAACAGCTAGATCAAAATCGGTATAGAATTTTCTATAAAACATCTTAGCTCTACCCTGTTCTGTATGATTGATACGACTAACAAATTCGTCTTGGAAGTTAAGTACTTCAACGAGTAATTCGTCCGATTTCTCTTTGTTATTGTCATTGCAAAGCATACAACTAACAAATAATTCTCCTGCTATATAATTTACTGCTTTTTTTAATTTTCTTCTTGATGCCATAATTCTTATTATTAATTGTTTCTACAAAGTTAGTATATTTACTTTATATATATGCGCAAAATGTTTCAATTTATAGGTTAAAAATGATTCCTCCCATAATAGATGCACCATAAAAATAGTTTAGTTTACTATTCTTATTGGTTATCTTACCATCAAAGATGGATAGTTGTGGTTCTATAAAGAAACTGAATGGTAGATTTAGGTTAATCTTAGCTTGTGTGCCAAAACTAGCACCCCATCCATTCTTACCTACACTTCTTCCACTAGGGATTGTGTATTTTAGGCCTCCTATGGCAACGATATCCAAAATACGATCGGCACTATATCCTGCCAAGAAATTAGTTACGTTAAACATGTAATCTACACCAATAGATAGAACGGAGAAGTGACTCTTACTAACGAAATTAATATTCTCCAGATTAGCTCGAACACTGGATAATGGGGTCAGCTTTTTACCGATAGAGAATCGGCTGTTAAAAGTTGCATTATCTAGTAGTGCCCCGTGTATCTTTTGGTTGTACAAACCTGTACCTAATCCTGCTGATACAAAGATGCTTTTTTCAAAATCGGTATTCTCTTTTCTTCTGTAGCTCTTGTTCGAATTATTTAAGAAAAACTGCACACCAGCCTGAACCGATAGTGTAGGGTCTACGTCTTTTGGACTGGTGGAATGGTCGTATCAATCATTATAAAGGGTCATCTTTGGTTCAATAAAGAGTCCTACAGAGGGGGTTATGTCTTTTCTGAATTGAAAACCAGCATTTAAGCCTGGAATAATTCGTGTGTCTCCTTGGGTATAGGTGACGCCTAAATTTACACCTGCAAAACCGGTAACGTTGAAAGCTCTATTGGCATCGTAGCCCGCAAAGATGGTGGATAAGTTAACGAGGTAATCCATATGTGC
>JAQWAN010000140.1 GCA_028707655.1 Bacteroidaceae bacterium | reverse complement strand
AAGAAGCCATTGATAGTGAAATACATACCACGGTGACTCGAAACTATGGAGCATCCGCTTCAGAAAAGGTGTCTGAATTGTTATTACATTTAGTGGGAGCTATTATTGCTGTAACCCTCTTTGTGATGTTAGCAATGGGATGGAGAGGCGGATTAGTGGTTTTCTTATCCGTTCCTGTTACGTTTGCACTGACGCTCTTTGCTTATTATTTTATGGATTATACGCTCAATAGAATTACTCTCTTTGCCCTCGTTTTTGTTACGGGTATTGTGGTAGACGATTCCATAATTGTGGCAGAAAATATGCATCGTCATTTTAAAATGAGATATCCAACCCTCCGCGATGCAGCTCTCTATGCTATTAATGAGGTGGGTAATCCTACTATATTAGCCACCTTTACAGTGATTGCAGCTGTTTTACCCATGGCTTTTGTATCCGGATTGATGGGACCATATATGAGCCCCATGCCAATTGGAGCTACTATAGCGATGCTTTTCTCTCTGATAGTGGCTCTAACACTAACCCCTTACTTGGGTTATATCTTTCTACGTAGTCGGAAATCGGAACTTGTATCACCCGATGAGTTTATAGAGCAAGAGAGTGAATATAATGTAAAAACCACCAAACTCTATCGTTTGTATAATTGGGTAATGCTTCCACTACTAAACTCACGCAAAAACAGATGGGCATTTATGCTTTCTATTGTGCTTTTGTTAGTATCCACCCTATTCCTATTTTACCTACGTGTAGTACCCGTTAAGATGCTACCGTTTGATGATAAGAATGAGTTTCAAGTGGTGATTGATATGCCAGAGGGTACCACTTTAGAGCAGACCAATGCGGTTACTTTAGAGATTGGACTCTTCTTGAGCAAACAAGAGCTCGTTGAGAATTATCAGACCTATGTGGGAACTTCTGCTCCTATCAGTTTTAATGGCTTGATGCGCCATTATGATTTACGTAGTGGAGATAATGTGGCAGATATACAGGTGAATCTTGTGGATAAAAAAGATCGATCTATTCAGAGTCATGATATTGCTAAACAGATGCGTCCCGGTATTCAAGAAATTGGTAAACGGATGGGGGCTAATGTGAAAGTGGTGGAGGTACCACCTGGACCACCCGTATTATCCACTATGGTGGCCGAAGTATATGGACCCAACTTGGAGGGGCAAGTTGCACTAGCACAACAGATGAAACAATTGTTAGAAGTTTCAGAAGGTGTGGTAGATGTAGATATAGTGTATGAAGAACCTCAAGAAAAACTGCTTTTTTCAGTTGACCGTGATAAAGCGATACGTAGAGGTGTGGTCCCTGCTAATGTAACCACTAATCTACAGATGGCAGTGTCTGGTAGCTCCATTGGTCTACTCCATACGGACGAAACCTTAACACCTATACCTATTGTGTTGCGTTTGCAAGAAGAAGATAAAAAATCGGCAGAAGACTTGCAGAGTCTACCTATTCAAAGTCAGATGGGACAAGTGGTTGCCCTAGGAGAAATAACCAATCTTACCGAGCAAACCGTTTTGCCCTCTATCAATAGAAAAGACCAAAAACGTGTGGTAATGGTTACAGCTGAGTTGGCTGGCGATTTAGAGAGCCCTATTTATATCATGCTTAATCTGGAAAAAAGTATTCAACAATTAGCTGTTCCTAAGGGGTATTCTTTACAGCTGTTAAATAATCATGCTCCTCAGAATGAGGCGGATTATAGTATCAAATGGGATGGAGAATGGCAGATCACTTACGAAGTGTTTAGAGATTTAGGTATTGCCTTTATGGTGGCTATTCTTATTATCTATCTTTTGATAGTGGGTTGGTTTCAAGATTTCTTGGTGCCATTAGTAATGCTAGCAGCTATTCCTCTCTCGCTAGTGGGTATAGTAGTGGGCCATTGGATAATGGGCAGCTATTTTAGTGCTACTTCTATGATTGGGTTTATTGCCCTAGCCGGTGTGATGGTGCGAAACTCGGTACTATTAATCGATTTTATCAACATCCGCCTAAAAGAGGGAGCAACATTACATGAGTCTATTATTGAAGCAGGTGCTGTTCGTTTGCTTCCTATTATATTAACAGCTGGAACAGTGGTGCTGGGAGCTATAGTTATACTATTTGACCCACTGTTTCAAGGTTTAGCTATATCCTTGATGGGAGGAACCATCACCTCTACGGTATTAACCTTGATTGTTGTTCCGTTGTTATATTTCAAAATGATGAAGAAAAAGACTAAATAGCTTTTTGCTATAAAACAGGTCGTTGTTGTTATCAAAACAGATAACCGACTCTCATAAAAAAAGGTTTTGCAACTTCTGTTGCAAAACCTTTTTCGTATTTTCTTAGTTGTATTAAGATAATCCTTCTATCTCACCATCTACAATATCAATTCGTTCTGCTTGTGGCGATTTTGGTAGTCCAGGCATACGTAAGATATCTCCAGCAACCACCACAATCATTTCTGCTCCATTGTTGAGTACAATATTTTTAATCTGTAGCTCAAAGTTCTCTACCGCTCCATATTTCTTAGGATCGGCACTAAAAGAGTATTGTGTTTTTGCAATACAGATGGGGTAATGTCCCAATCCTAATTTTTCAATACGGTCAATCATCCTTTTTGCCTCTGAACTATATGTTACCACACTTGCTCCATAGATGCAATGTGCCACCTTTTCTATCTTTAATGTAATAGGATCTTGGTCGGTATAGGTATAAGTTAATGGTTTGTTTACTTTGTTCTGGATGGTATCCACCACTAATTGTGCTAGTTCGGTTGCTCCCTCTCCACCCTTTGTATAGGCTTCGTTAATAGCAAATCCAACGCCAATCTCTGCACAATGCTTTCTACACGTATCCATCTCTTCTTGTGTATCTGTGGCAAACGCATTAAAGCAAACAATAATATTTTGTCCAAATCGTTTGAGGTTTTTTACATGTTTATCTAAATTGGCAAATCCTCTTTTTAATCCCTCTAAATTAGGTTCTGCAATCTCGTCAACAGGCACTCCACCATGCATCTTTAATCCGCGAGCAGTGGCAGCAATAACCGTTAAAGCAGGTTGTAGGTCGTTCTTTCTACATTTGATGTTGTAGAATTTCTCGGCACCTAAATCAGCTCCAAATCCCGCTTCTGTAATGGCATATTCGCCATAGGTCAATGCCATCTTGGTAGCTAGTACAGAGTTACAGCCATGTGCAATGTTGGCAAAAGGACCGCCATGTATTAACGCCGGTGTTCCCTCTGTGGTTTGCACTAAATTAGGATGAATTGCATCTTTTAGTAATACGGTAACGGCACCTGTTATTCCTAAATCGTGTACGGTAAAGGGACTGTTGTCAAATCTAAATCCAAGAATAATTTTATCAATACGTCTACGTAAATCTTTTATATCGCTAGACAAACAAAGAATAGCCATTAACTCAGACGCTGCTGTAATGTCGAATCCAGACTCTTGGGTTATACCATTTGTCTTTCTACCTAATCCAACAACAATATTGCGCAACGAACGGTCGTTCATGTCCATTACCCTACGCCAAATAACATCTTTCAACCCACAATCGTCTGATTGATGTTGATAGAGGTAGTTATCGAGCATTGCAGAAATAAGGTTATTGGCAGAGGTAATAGCATGGAAATCGCCTGTAAAATGTAGATTAATTTTTTCCATTGGTAGCACTTGCGCATATCCTCCACCAGCAGCACCACCTTTCATGCCGAAGCATGGACCAAGGGATGGTTCTCTAAGTGCAACAATGGCTTTTTTCCCAATCTTTTGCAAACCAAGGGCCAATCCTATAGCTACGGTTGTTTTTCCTATTCCAGCTTTAGTGGCAGTTATAGCAGTTACCAAGATGAGATTGTTTTTGCGTACCTTTTCTTCATCTATTAATTCTTCAGGTAGTTTCCCAATGTATCTTCCATAATGTTCCACGTGTTCAGTTGGAATGCCCATATCTCGAGCAACTTCATTGATTCGTTTCAGTTCGATACTTCTTGCTATTTCTATGTCTGTTTTCATAAGTGAATAGATTTGTTACTTAATTGCGGCAAAAGTAGTAAAATTATGGTACCAATATTGTTACCTCTTCAATTAATTTCTTCTCTTTTACTTCTTTTTGGATACTCCTCTTTCTATAAAAATGAGATATATATTCAGAAAGATAGTAATTATTCTTTATGTTTTTGGTATGCTGAATGCTTATTTGTGTTTTTTAATGTTTTAGCATAATTTGACGTTGTTTGCAAAGTGAGAATATTACCCAATATCTTATGCGATAGGGCTGACCTATAGTTCTGTTATATGCGTTTTTTTTATGCTATCTCAATCTTTTCTAGATAAGATTTATCAGATGGCCTAAATCGAGATAAATAGGAATGTTCTTTTGTTCAGTAGTAGTGGAATAAGTTTTTCTATCGGTTAGTTACGAGCAATAGAAATATTATCTCACCTCCATCGCTTTTTAGGTTAGGTTTATCGCTTTTGTTTCGTTAAATATAGTTTATATCTCCCATGTGTAACAAATGTGACCATTTATACGCGCAAAAGATGCCATTTTTATAGCCTAAACAAATGGAATATGAAACGTACTGTTATAAAAATCGATGAATCGTTGTGCAATGGATGTGGTTTATGTGTTAAAGGCTGCCACGAAGGTGCATTGCAACTTATTAATACAAGGCAACCCTTGTAAGTGAACTTTACTGTGATGGATTAGGTGCTTGTATTGGCGACTGTCCTGAGGGAGCTATCACACTTGAGGAACGAGAGGCAGTGCCTTATGATGAAAAAAGAGTGATGGATAATCTTGTGCTCAAAGGAGAAACGGTGATTAAGGCACATCTTAAACATTTGTATGAGCACGATCAACCAGACTTGTTAGAGCAGGGGATTGCTTACTTGAAAGCACATCAGATGCCTGTTCCTGTATATAAAGCGGAGACTGCCTCACCAACTATGCAGCGCACTGCACAGCAGATGGTGGCTAGTAAAGCGCAACATACTGGATGCCCTGGAAGCAAACAATTTTCTTTTTCTCCTATTGCTTCAGGTGGTGCTGCTCCTAACCATACCATAAATAATGCATCGTCTAATAATAGAGTGAGTGGTGCAATAAACGGTGCTGTTTCCAATATAAGTGAACTCCAACAATGGCCTGTTCAGCTACATCTATTGTCGCCTACTGCTCCCTATCTTAAAGGAGCAGATCTATTAGTGGCAGCCGATTGTACGGCATATAGTGTAGCCGATTTCCATACGACTTACCTAAAAGGTAAACGACTAGCTATTGCTTGTCCCAAATTAGACCATGGGATGGATATCTATCTAGAAAAACTGGTGACTATGATTGATGCTGGGGGCATTAATACGTTAACCTTAATGATAATGGAAGTGCCTTGTTGTGGTGGATTGTACCGATTATGCGAAGAGGCAAGAAAAAGAGCAAGTAGAAATATTCCTTTAAAGCTAATAAAAATTAGTGTTCGTGGAGAAGTATTAGAGGATAGTTGGATGTAACTATCTCTTTAAAATGTGTGTTGTTAGAGTACTTTTTCTGGCTTAAAGGGAATTCTGCTTGACTCCTATTTTAGGAATAGATTGTTATTCCAAATGTAAAGGTGTTGTAAAAACCATCTTTATCTTATCCGAAAAAATACCTATGTTTTCGATCAAAATATAGATAGTTTTGGCTGCAAATACAGCATCTTTTTACTCCATATATAGCTATATTTGAAGTAAAAAGGTGCTGTATTTTGAGCGAGATAAGATATACCTATGCTTTGGGAAAACAAAAGGTGTCTTTTTTAT
>JAQWAN010000139.1 GCA_028707655.1 Bacteroidaceae bacterium | reverse complement strand
TTGTGAGAGCTGTCACGGTAAACGTTTTAAAAAGGAAATTCTTGAGGTCACTTTTCAAGGTGCTACCATCTATGATGTGTTAGAGATGACGGTTGACCAAGCAATCACTTTTTTGAAACCTACAACGAGTCTAAGATTGTGAATAAGTTGCATTATTTGCAGGCTGTGGGTCTTGGGTATATCCGATTGGGACAATCCTCTTCTACCCTATCTGGTGGCGAGAACCAACGCGTTAAATTGGCGCGTTTCTTAAGTAATGAGAAGAGTAAACCTACCCTTTATATCTTTGATGAGCCTACTACGGGATTACATTTTTATGACATTCAAAATTTATTGCAATCGTTTGATGCACTTATTGAAAAGGGGCATACGGTATTGATTATTGAACATAACTTAGATGTTATCCGGTCAGCCGATTATATTATCGACTTAGGTCCAGAAGGTGGAGATAAAGGGGGGCAATTGCTGATAGAGGGAACAGTAGAGGAGGTGATGAAATGTTCATCATCCTATACAGGAAAATATTTAAAAGAGAAATTCAATACGCTGAAGTCTCAATTATAATAAAAAAAAAGATGCATTTAAGAAGGAGTTTATCCCGTCTTTAAATGCATCTTTTTTGTTGGAGTGGGTTTAGATAGATAGCTGATTCAATACTTGAATTAAACCCTTATCAATCTTTTTATCTTTTTTGATCGCTTTGTTAAAGGGAACATATACGATGTCGTTGTCTTGAATACCTACCATAACGTTGCGTTGACCATCTAGAATAGCTTCTATGGCTGCTGCTCCTAGTCGGCTAGCTAATATACGGTCGTTAGCTGTTGGACTACCACCACGTTGGATATGTCCTAAGATAGTAACACGTACATCATATTGTGGATATTCATTTTTAACACGGTCAGCATAATGCATAGCACCTCCATCTTTTGGACTCTCGGCTACTATTACAATACTACTCTTTTTTGATTTTCTAAATCCTCTGTTGATAAACTCTTCCAATTGGTCGGAGTCGGTTTGATCTTCTGGGATAATAGCTGCTTCTGCACCCGAGGCAAGCGCACTGTTTAGTGCAAGAAAACCAGCATCACGTCCCATAACCTCTACAAAGAAAAGACGGTCGTGCGAGGTGGCTGTATCTCTAATCTTATCCACACATTCAATAATAGTGTTTAAGGCTGTATCATAACCAATGGTGGTGTCGGTTCCATTTAAATCGTTGTCAATGGTACCAGGTAGGCCAATACAGGGGATGTTATATTCTTCTCCAAAGATACGTGCTCCGGTAAGTGAACCATCTCCTCCAATGATAACGAGTGCATCGATGCCCTCTCGTTGAAGTGTTTCATAGGCAACTTGTCGTCCCTCTGGTGTGCGAAATTCTTTTGAACGGGCAGTCTTCAAAATAGTACCGCCTTTTTGGATGATATTACTTACGTTTTGTGTCTTAAATTCTTCGATTTCTCCTGTAATAAGTCCTTCGTAGCCGCGATAAATGGCTTTAACTGAAAATCCATTATATATAGCAGATCGTGTTATTGCGCGAACTGCTGCATTCATACCTGGCGCATCACCACCAGATGAAAGAATACCAATGCACTTTGTTTTCATGTTCTTTTTATTGTTTATTTCAGCTGCAAACATACATAAAATAACTCTAAACGCGTAATATCTTTTTTTAAAATATCACTAATTTTCCTAACTAGAGGGGCTGTTTAGTGTTGTTTTATTCCATATTTTGTAGTCGTTTTATTTTTTCTTCTACTTCCTCCATTAACCATTTTGGAGTGGAGGTGGCTCCGCAAACGCCTACTGAAGGAGCATCCTTTAGCATCTCTAGTGTAACATCTGCTGCACTATCAATAAAATGCGTATTTGGATTTACTTTTAGACATTCATTGAAAAGCATTTTTCCATTCGAACTTTTCTTACCACTAACAAATAGAACCAGGTTGTGGGATAAGGCGAATTGACTAATGTTGGGAATCCGACTCGTTACCTGTCGGCATATCGTGTCGAAATAATGAAAGGATATATCTTTTGCGATGTGTTGTTGAATATATTCAACAATCTTTTTAAAACCATCGAGCGACTTGGTTGTTTGTGAGAAAAACAGAATATCTTTTGTGAGGTCTATCTTTTCAACATCGGAAAACTGTTCCACTATAATGGCTTTTCCCTCTGTTTGTCCCACTAGCCCTAAAACTTCTGCATGCCCATTTTTTCCATAGATAACAATTTGTCTTTCTCTCTGGCTTTTCTCTGTATACTCTTTTTTGATATGTTGTTGCAGCTTTAGTACAACGGGGCAAGTAGCATCTATTATCTCTATGTCATTTTCTTTTGCAATACGATAGGTCTCGGGAGGTTCGCCATGTGCCCTTAATAAGACCTTGGCGTGTCGTAATTTTTTAAAATCTTCATGGTTAATGGTCTTAAGCCCCATGTTTTTTAGACGCTCCACCTCCTTGCTGTTGTGCACGATGTCGCCTAAGCAATAGAGTGTGTTCCCTTCTGCTAACACCTCTTCTGCCTTGCGGATAGCGGTGACTACCCCAAAGCAAAATCCCGATTTCTTGTCTATTTCTACTTTAGACATTTGTATTACGCTTTAATGATGAATAGTGTCTTGATATTTCTGAATGAGCCATTCTTGTTGCTCTGGAATGGTTAATAAGCTGTTGTCTAGTAAAAAGGCATCTTCTGCTTTGCGCAAAGGGCTAATCACACGATTCTGGTCAATGGAATCTCGTTCTTTTACATTCTCTAATATTTTCTGAAAATCGACCTCTTCTCCTTTTTGTTTTAGCTCATCATAGCGTCTTTGTGCACGAATCTCTGCCGATGCGGTAACAAATATTTTTAGTTCTGCTTCGGGAAAGACGGTGGTACCGATATCTCGTCCATCCATCACAATCCCTTTAGCAGCTCCCATCTGCTGTTGCGCTGCAACCATTGTGGTGCGTACAAAGTCGATAGTGCTTACTTGACTAACATGTGAGGACACATTCATACTGCGAATCTGTTGTTCCACATTTTCGCCGTTTAAGTAGGTTTCTGGTTTTCCCTCTTTATTAAGTGCAAAAGAGATATGGATAGCATCCATCTGTTCACGTAGCTTATCTATGCGCACCTCTTTTCCGTTAAATAGATTATTTTCTAAACAGTAAAAGGTGACAGCTCTATACATTGCGCCGCTGTCAATATAGATGTATCCAATTGATTTAGCCAGTGTTTTTGCCATGGTGCTTTTTCCACAAGAGGAAAAACCATCGATTGCTATTGTTATTTTTTTCATCTTTCTATATGTTTGCTTATGTGATATGCTTTAAAGGGTGGTAGACAGGTTGAAAAATAGCGAAGCGCTACTAACATGATATTTGGCGTAAGAAACACCAACCTTTAATCTGTTTATCTGCATGCCTGCACCAATGGACATACCTGCCCAATTACTAACATCGTTTACCTTCATCTCACTAGCTCTTTTACAATTGTATCCGCCAGAGATATAAAAATTTTCGGAGGCTAAAAAGTCAACACCAAAAACAAAATGGTTCATAAATAGTTTTGAAAACTTTTCTTTCTCTCCATCTTGTGTAAAGGAGGAACTCCAATTATTTAGCCCCTGCATTGTTACGGAGATGCGGAAAGGGGCGTGTGCTAATTTTTTACTTATACCGAACTGTAAATCGAGAGGCAGATTTTCTTTTACTTCATCGAATGCATCAATCTGTCCTCCTATGTTCTTTAGAACAAAGGAAGCAGAGAAATCGGTCTGACTATTATAGTAGTTCAACCCTAGATCAAAGCCAATGGCAAAGGAGGAGTAGCTTGCATAATTACCAAAGATAAACTTGGCGGTAACTCCTCCACTCCAATAATCGCTTAGGTCGTATGCATAGGTTCCAGCAATTGCAATATCTTTAGCCGAGAAAGTACCTAGATTGGTATCTTCTATATCGGTTTGTTGCAAAGTACCATAGTTAATGTATTGTGCAGAGACAGCAATCGTAGATCGATCGGTAAGAAATCGTCCGTAGGCGGCATTTCCTACTCCTACTCCATCCATATAGGTCATATAATTTAGACTAAGGCTATTGGTTGAGATACAAGAGAGTAGGGCTGGATTATGCAGTGCCATGGTGATATCATCTTCAATGATGGAGATATTTGTTCCACCTAATCCCGCAGCATGTGAAGAGAGGGGGAGCTCCAAAAAATGAAAAACGGCATCTTCGGTTTGGGCTTTTGAAGTGGATATCGTAAGTAACAAAAGAGCCGTTAGTATCATCCTTTTTCTAAAAAAAAAGGTGCTTAGGCACTTTTTTAATTTCTTATCTTTTGTCTCTCTTTTGCTTCTTCTCATTCGATGATTTCGTTTAGTGTCCAAATATACGGCATTTTTAAGTAACTTAATATGGATAAGATAAATTATTCATTTTGTTTTAGTTCATTTTATATTACTAACGCAACCTTATAGGTTTTTAGTTGCTAAAAGCATTTAAAAAAATAAAAATGCTAATTTGGTGAGCTAAAAAATGGTGAAACCAAAACGAATTATAAAAAAATGTGCTACATTTGCCCTCAGACTTCGTAACAAATAAAATAATTATAAACTATGGAAATTAAAAAATCACCAAAAGCGAATCTGGAAGACAAAAGACTGACAGGTTTGTTACTTGGTTTAGTCGTTGTTTTAGCGGTGCTCTTTGTAGCCTTTGAGTGGTCGCAACGTGATGTTAAAATCGATCTAAGTAATGTCACCCGTGATGTTATTACAGAGGAAGAAATGGAAATTACAATCCAAGAAGAAAAACCAGCAGCACCACCACCACCAGCTCCTACGATGTCTGAGGAACTCAAAATTATTGAGAATGATGCTGACGTGGAAGAAACAGTTATTGAATCTAGTGAGGAAACTGGTGAGGCTGTAGAAATTAAAGAAGTAGAGGTTATTGAAGAACCAGAACCAGAAGAACAAACGGTCTTTGTAGTAGTAGAGGATATGCCTAAATTCCCTGGAGGAATGGGTGCTTGCTTGAAATATTTAGGTCAGAACATTAAATATCCAACCATTGCACAAGAAAACGGTATTCAAGGACGTGTTGTTGTTCAATTTATCGTGAATAAAGATGGTAGTATTGTAAATCCAGTGGTTGTGAGAAGCGTTGACCCTTATTTAGATAAAGAGGCGTTGCGTGTAATCAAATCGATGCCTAAATGGACACCTGGAAAACAGCGTGGAAAAGCTGTACGTGTAAAATACACTGTTCCCGTTACGTTCAGACTTCAGTAATTAGATAAAATATTCTATAGGGATTGCTTTGGCAGTCCCTTTTTTTTTAAAGTCGATTTTAATGTTATGTTTTTAGTACACAATTATTCAGCTGATTTTGATAAATACTTGTCTGGCTTACCTTTTTCGGGAGCAGCTGATAAGTTGTATGAACCTATTCGCTATATTTTATCACTTGGAGGAAAGCGTTTGCGTCCAACATTGCTGATGATGGCTTATGAATTGTACAAAGATGATGTTTCCACTGTGATGCCACAGGCTACTGCTTTAGAGGTTTATCATAATTTTACGCTTTTGCACGACGACTTAATGGATAAATCGGATATGCGTCGTGGTAAGGAAACGGTACATAATAAATGGAATGATAATGTAGCTATTCTCTCTGGTGATGCCATGCTTATTTTGGCCTATCGTTATTTGTTTCAACAATTGGACCCCTCTTGTGCATCAGTAGTACAACAACTTTTTACAGATACTGCCCTAGAGGTTTGCGAAGGACAACAGCTCGATTTG
>JAQWAN010000138.1 GCA_028707655.1 Bacteroidaceae bacterium | reverse complement strand
ATTGTTGTTGCTTTTTTACTACATCTTTCCAGGCCCAAAACTGATTGCCAGTATGGTTCCAAGAGTAGTCTAAGATTACCTTGATACCTCTCTTGTGGAAGGCAGCAATCACCTTAACAAAGAGCTGATCGGCCGTTGTCATTGTCCATGTGGTAGGATCCGTTGGGTTTTCACGTGCAATAAGTTGCTCATCTTTTTGTGGATTGGGACCAAAATTACGGTCGATATGTCGCCAGCTTCTTGGGTCGTATTTGTGCAGAGATGGAGAATCATTGAGCGGATTGAAATAGATGGCTGTTACCCCTAAGGAATCGATATAGTCTATTTTGTTGAGCACTCCCTGCAGGTCGCCGCCATAGCGTCTGAGTTGTGCCATCTGTCCGAAGGTAGTGATGGGGAAACCGTTGCTATCCTTTTTGCCTTTCAGTGCAAGCGCATAATCATCTAGCTTATACCAGTCGCGTGTCCATTTGGTTAGATGCCAATCGGCAGGGATGAACCCTGGATAGGAACCAATGATATCTCGAGCAGTGGGGTCGTTGGTGGGGTCTCCATTCCTAAAACGTTCTACAAATATTTGATACCAAATGGCTTTTTTTGCCCATGCAGGAGGGTTCTCAAAGGCTGTTTCTGGAGCGATGTTTTTTGTTTTTTTTGCTGTTTTCTGTTGACAGGCTGTTATTAAGAGGAGTCCTATTCCCAGTAGGATAAATTGTTTAGTTCGCATAATCTAGTTGTTTTAGAGAGGCTTTTTAGTTGTAGATGCCTCATTACTGTTCGTTTAGTTCTAGGAGAATGTTTGTTTCTACAAATATATAAAAAATGTCCATTGCGATTGCTTTTCAGCTATTAACAATGGACAAACAATAAAAAATAAGTAAAACAGAAAAAATAGAACCCTGGTGAGATGGAGAAGATCTTCCCTGGTTACTCTCTTTTACAAGAACAACAGGATAACCCTAGTGGTAACTATTAATTGGAGATTTGTTTATTTTAGGAAGATAGTCTTACTTTTGTAGCACATTAGTAAATAAAAAGAACTCAAATGAAAATTGCTTACCCAAAACTCCCCAAATTATTAACCGCTACAAGTGATTTAGTTGGTGTTATTGAAACCTATGAAGATGAAGTTGAATATCATTTTTTTGAAAAACAGACTATCACTAACGCTGTAAAAGAGCAGTTGTCTTTCCAGTCGTGTCGGTTTAAAGATTGTACTTTTAGTAATTGTGACTTTAAGAGCATCCGTTTTTTTGATGTGGAATTTGTTAATTGTGATTTCTCAAATAGTAATTTGAGGGGTGCTGGTCTCTGTAGAGTTGTGTTTACCAATTGTAAGCTCTTAGGTGTTAACCTAACAAATAGTAGATGGAACCATGTAACACTCAAGGAGTGTAGTGCTCCTTATCTTTTTCTGACTACAACTAAGATGCGTGCTGTTCACTTTATCCAAACAGATTTTCTAGAATCGGCTTTTGATGATTGCTGTTTAGAATATTTGCTTTTTGACTTTTGCAACTTAACAGGAGTTGATTTTTCGCAGACTTCTTTAAAAAACATTGATTTATCCTCTTCTACTATATCGGGTATACGTTTAAATCTAAATGATTTAAAAGGAGCAATTATTGATAGGATGCAAACCATTGAACTCTCTAATTTTTTAGGGGTTATCTTGAAAAAATAGAGAATCGACCTATAGATTATTTCGGGAGATGTTTTTTATCTCTTTATTGGGTGACCTATTTGTGCAGCTACGGGTATATCAGACCTCTTTTTTGTGTGTTTAGGAGATAATTGTTTCTAGTAATTCGCGTTATCTCTAGAATAAAATGATTTTTATTTAACTTATTTTTTGTAAATGGATGTGAACAGAACAGTAGGAACACCCTCTGTTAATATAATAGAAAAATAGACAGTACTTTCTATATGTGAATAGAATTTTAGCGTAATTTAGATTTATTATTTGCTTTAAAGGAGGCTGTTAAAAATAGAAGACTTGATTTTCTCTTTTTTTTCTTCTTTTTTTATCGCTCGAAAAAAAGTTTTTTTAATATAATTTAGAATACTGCTAAAACAATGAATAGGAATAGTTTTTTTATTTATTTATTCCTTTTATTGCTTGCACAAAATCTAGTTGCAATAGAGATAGCTCCACATACCAGCTTATCTTCTTTTACAGATAGTATAGAAAAGACACTTGGGGGGAAAAACAGGGACCTGCTTCAAACAAGAAAGAAGTATGCGGAGCTATTTAATGATTACTATGACAAAGGAGATATAGATAGTCTCCGATTAGCTACGGCTGCGTACATGAGTTGCTGTGTTAGCGGTAACGATGAGCATAATCGGTATGTGATATGGAGGCAGTATATACAACGTATTGCTGAAATAGGATTGCAAAAGGAGGCCATGGATGAGACGGAACAGTTGCGTAAATATGCTGCTGCTACGAATAGTTTATATGGGGAGGCATCTAGCGAGATGTGCATGGGGTATAATCATAGGATTTTCAATGATAATACTAAGCTGTGTTTAAATTATTATCAAAGTGCATTACATAGTTTCGAAGAAGTTAAAATGTATAAGGATGCATTTATTGTTTGTTTAAATATGGTTCAGATTTATTTAACAAGCGAAGATTATGCCAATGCTCATGTCAGTTTGCAACGTATGAAGCAGCTATATAAACAGCTGAAAAAGAATAAGAAAACAATAGAAAAAATATCTATTTGCGCTTTCTGCAATACAAAGGCATAACCGCTTTGGCTTATAATAAAGAAAAAGAGGCTAGGAGGTATAAACGGGAGGTAGAGGTTTATTATAAAGAAAATCCCGCCTCTCAATCTAAAGAGGCTTGGTTGGGTTATAAAATTATGTATTGTCGCACCAATCAGGATATAGATGGTGCTCTTCGTTTTTTAGATTCTTTAAATTCTTATCATTGTTCTATAGGTGTTTGTTATCCTGAAAACATACATCTAAAAGCCCAGTGGTTAGAAACGGTTGGTCGGTATAAACTTGCTTGCAAGGCTTATCGGTTGTATGCAGCTGTCAATGATTCCATACGATCTGTACGGATGGATGAGAAATTGAGTAAGTATACTGTAAAGTATGACCTTTCTAAATTAAAGATGGAAAAGTTGTTATTGCAGTCAAAAATAACTCGAATAAGTTGTCTTACGTTATTTATTATTGGCATAGGTTTACTGAGTCTGTTTGTGTTTCTTGTTTTTTATTCCCGCCGTATGTTTCAAATGAATAAGAAGCTCAATGAGGCAAATAAGTCAGTAGTACGGATGAGTTCCATAAAGAGTTCGTTTATTCAACAGATATCACACGAGATACGTACCCCACTTAATTCTATTGTTGGTTTTTCTACGGTAATAGCTTCTGGAGAATTAAAGGAGAAAGAGCGTAACACTTATCTTATCGAAGTAGAAAAAAGTAATAAATACCTATTGGAATTGGTGGATAATATGATTGATATAGCCGACATTGATTCCAGCCCGAAACAACTGAGTGGAGAGACCCTTGCTGTAGCTGCTATCTGTCAGCAATGTGTGGATACCATTTTACCCCTGTTAAAGAAAGACGTAGCATTCCATTATACACCAACAAAAGAGAATATTACTATTGTGGCACAACCAGAATGGATTAAAAAGGTTCTTTTTGTCTTATTAAGCAATGCAATCAAGTTTACAGATAAGGGTACTATTTCTCTTTCTTATGTGCAAGATAAGCAGAAGAGGATGGTTCGTTTTGTGGTAGAAGATACGGGATGTGGCGTAGAAGAAAAGGACAAAGAACTCATCTTTAATCGTTTCTATAAAGTAGACAATTTTACACAAGGTATTGGGTTGGGATTGCCTATTGCACAAAAAATAATGGCACTAGTTGATGGCACTATCTTTTTAGATACATCCTATCAGCAGGGAGCACGGTTTGTTGTAGAATGGCCTTTTGAGATAACTACAAAATGCCCCTGTGTCCATACACTTTAATTTTTAATTCGGTAGTGAGCTGTTGCAAATCGGTTACACTGGTCTTCTCTCCCCATGTCATCAGTTGTAATGGCACGGCCTCTTTCTTTCCTGGATAGGGCGGTTGTAGATATGGATAATTGGCGTGCAGGGTAAAGCCGAGTGCTTTATAAAAATGAATTCTTCGCAGTGTTAGTTGGTCGGTAGCAGGTTCTACTTCAAGTAGAAGCGGACTTGTATCTTGTTGACAAAAAGTTTGTATGGTTTGACTACCATAATGTTTGTTACGATACTGTGGAGCAATGGCAAAATGCTCGATATAGCGAAACCTCTCTAGCTCCCACCAATAGATTAGACCAATAGGTTGCTGGTTATGGTGTATCAAATCGGTATGAAAAATAGGCGTTTTCTTGCTCCTTTGACGTTGTTCAGCTGTTGCTCTACGCTCTTCTGGTGGAAAAGAGCTTTCCCAGATCTGTTCCATCCAGGAATAGGATGGATGTTGTGGGGCTATTCGTTCAAAATGTAGCATCTATATGGTCTTAAAATTGTATTCTTCCGTAAGTGTCAAACAGCTTTCGCGAGGAGAAATGAATGCTTAACACAACGCTTAACGTGGAGGCTGTAAAGGTGATGAGTATAATCATAATCTGGTAGCGAATAGAGGTGTTTGGACTACTTCCTCCTATGATTTGTCCAATGAGTGTGCCCGGTAGGGATACTAACCCCATTACCGCTACATTTGCAATTATGGGGTTAAAGGCGTGGATCAATGCGGAACGAATAAAGGGAGATAGGGCTTCTTTTTCTGTTGCGCCATTACCTAATAGATAGTAGTAATAGGTCTGTTCCCTTTTGATATTTTCGCAATAATGGTTTAGCGCTATCACATTTGCCGAGAGCATATTTCCTAATAAAATACCACAGATAGGGATGAAATAGCGTGCGGAGAAGATGGAGTCGAGTTGAATAACGATGCCTAAAAAATAGCAGGCTACTAGTGTTAAGGCACTTGCTAAGGCTATTCCAATGGGCAGTGCTACTACACGCCAAGAGAGTCCTGTTCGTTTGACGGCGGTTTGAGTGGCTACCAAAATCATAAGAACAACCCATGCTATATTGATTAGAAAACTATCTTTCTCAAAGAGATAGTTTAAATAGAATCCAACACAAAAGAGCTGAATAGTCATTCGTGCTAAGGATAGTAAGATAGTGGTGATCATCTTTGTTTTATAGTGCCAAAAGATGTATAGTGGTATAAGAATAAGTGCAAAACCAAAAAGAAGATGTAGGAGATCTATTTCTAATGTGTTCATAACGTAGGTTGTAGAGGGAATTCTTGGTGGCAGATTGTTTTGAATTGTGCACTATGTGAGACACACAAAAAGGTATTTCCAGCGGAGCATAATTCTTGTATGTAACTCATCACAAGTGCTGTGGAATGTTCATCTAAAGCGGATGTTGGTTCGTCCATAATAATCAATGGCTTTTGTAATAGGGTGGCAATGATTAATAGTATACGTTGTCGTTGTCCGCCAGATAGTTCACTAACTCGCTGCTCAAAAAGGGAGATAGGAAGGTCTAACTGTTCAAAAAGAGGGATTACTTTCTTTTTGATCTGATAGGAGTCGAGGCTTAACCTTTTTGTGTTGTTGCGTAAAAAGAGAAGCTCTTCTATCAGCTCTTTTACCCATTCAACGGGCGGATTAATTTCTTGGGGTATCCATGCAATTTGTTGACGTAGGTGTTGAATGGTGGCAGGTGTCATTTCTTGCTGACGAATAAAAATGGTACCGGTATGTAAAGGGACAAATCCCATAATAGCTTTCAATAACGAGGTCTTACCCATCCCGGAG
>JAQWAN010000137.1 GCA_028707655.1 Bacteroidaceae bacterium | reverse complement strand
ATGCATTGTCTGCCAGTGCGTAGAAATATGATTGTTAGTGATGAGGTGATTGATTCGCCTAAATCGCTGGTCATTGAGGAAGCAGCCAACCGCGTAGTATCGGCTCAAACGGTTCTTCTCAATATGCTTAAATAGGTATAACCTCTTTTGGAGCTGGGACTACCATAGACTTAAAATAGCTGGTGCTAGTTGGTATCGGCTATTTTATGGAAATATAAATCTCGGTTTTAAGCTTTTCTTGCGAAGTGTTGGTGGGGGTGTTGTAGCATTTTTCAAAGCAGAGGGTATCTCCTAGCTGTTCTCCACTTCGGATAAACCAGTCGAGATAAATGCCATCGTATTCTTTTTCTAATAACTTCGACAAACCAAGGTGGGTAAACACCGCATATTTCCCTCCTTGAAAGTGTTTAAAGCCAATGGCCCTTTTAGCTGCAACAGGATGAGGTACCGAAAGACATACGTCTGTGCGGAGCTTTTTAAGGTCGGTGATATGTGGATCGTCATGAAAAAAGGCCAGTTGTTCAATCGCTGTTTTTTCTATTTTTTCCTCTTCTACAAAATCCCATAGCTGTTGCCATGCTGCAGCATAATCAACCTCTTCATAGTTACCCGAAAGATGTAGGTAAATCAAATTCTTAGGTGCTATCTTTACAATTCTTGGTTCCTCTAGTTGAATTGGAAATTCTCGTTTGGTGGGGGGAGCAATAAAATTGTTTTTCTTTTTCCGATAGTCACTTGGGGTTATGCCAAAACATTTTGTGAACGACCTAGAAAAGGAGTTACGTGTTTGATAACCAACTGTATAGGCAATATCTGTGATATCCTCATTGGTGTAGCGTAAGAGACGAGCAGCGGCTTCTATTCTTAATCGGCCTACATAGGAACCAATGGATTCACCCAATAGGGCTTTGGCTATTCGGTGAAAATGAAACGGTGAGAAATTAGCCAAGTTAGCTAATGATTTAAGATCGATCTCTTCGCTTAGGTGATTGCTGATATAGTCTCTAACTATATTGATGCGTTCTAAATAATCGTTTCTAGTGTTTTCTTTTTCTATCATATCTTTTTGCTTCTTTCTTGCCCTAAAGGTACTTAGTAGAGAGGAATAAGAGAATTATCTGGCCTTTTTTTATTGTTTTTTGTATGTGTTAATGCCATCTTATAGCGAGTAGCTCTATTTTTTTTATAAAAACGGAACAAAGATGTAACTTCAACAGTGGGCAGAAAAATGGTTGGGGTCTACTAACTCACGATATTTTGCTACTACTTTTTTGAAATCTTCCCAAGCGGGGCGTTTAAGGGATGGGTTACGTAGTAGAGCCGATGGATGGTAGGTTGGCATAACTAAATAATGGTGCCATGTTCTCCATTCTCCGCGTTCTTTGGTGATGCGTGCCCGAGGGTCGATGAGTCCCTTTAAGGCTGTGGCACCCAAAAGAATTATAATGGTGGGGTGGATAAGCTCTATTTGTTGTAGGAGATAGGGAAGACAGGCCTCTCTTTCTGCTGGCGTTGGGTCTCTATTCTCTGGTGGGCGACATTTTACGATGTTACTAATAAAGACATGTTCCTCTCGCGTAAAGCCGCATGCGGCCAATATCTTATCTAATAATTGTCCCGACTTTCCAATAAAAGCAACCCCTTTTTGATCTTCATAATAGCCTGGCCCCTCTCCAATAAGCATTATCTTTGCTTGTGGATTACCTGAACCAGCTACTACATTGGTCCGTGTTTTGCAGAGTTCACATTTGGTGCATTTCTTAATCTCCTCTTGTAATAAATTAAATGATGTATTCATTTTAGCGTGCTTTAAGTAGCCCAAAGGTAACTTTTTTTAATAAAAAAGCATAGCTATCGCTATGGATAACTATGCTTCTTTACTGTATATGTATAAAAAAATTAGTTGATGTTCTTTACTACTTCTTTTATGCGTTTCATGGCTTCTGTGATATTCTCATCTGAAGTGGCATAACTGATTCGGATACATTCTGGTGCGCCAAAAGCGGAACCTGCTACACAAGCTACATGGGCTTGGTCTAGTAGATAGAGTGCTAGGTCGGAGGAGTCATTAATGCAGGTGTCTCCAGCTTTTTTGCCAAAGTAAGCATCACATTTAGGGAAGATGTAAAAAGCACCTTCTGGTATGCTGAGCTCAAAACCTGGAATCTCTTTAGCAAGTGATATAATGAGTTTGCGTCTACGCTCAAAGGCAGCGCACATCTCTTGGACAGGTGCTTGTGAACTCGTATAAGCTGCTTCTGCTGCTTTTTGGGAAACAGAAGAGGGACCAGAGGTGTACTGGCCTTGTAGCTTGTTGCATGCACTGACTAACCATTGTGGACCCGCTAGAAAACCTAAACGCCAACCGGTCATTGCATAGGCTTTAGATACGCCATTGATGATGGCAACACGCTCTTTTATAGCGGGAAACTGTGCTATACTCTGATGTTTACCAATGTAGTTGATATGCTCATAAATCTCATCTGCTACTACTATCAAGTTTGGATGTTTCTCAATAATAACGGCTAATGCAGCTAACTCTTTTTGCGAATAAACGGCTCCTGTTGGATTAGATGGAGAGCAAAGGATAAGTGCTTTTGTACGAGGTGTAATAGCTGCTTCTAGTTGCGCTGGAGTAATTTTAAAATCATGCTCTATGCCTGTAGAGATGATTACTGGGGTTCCCTCTGCCAGTTTAACCATCTCTGGATAGCTCACCCAATAGGGGGCTGGAATAATTACCTCATCGCCTTTATTCACTAGTGCCATCATCACATTGCAAACACTCTGTTTTGCACCATTGGCGCAGGTGATTTGTTCTGGAGAATAGCTTAACTGGTTCTCTACCTCTAGCTTCTTAGCAATGGCTTGGCGCAAGGATAGATATCCTGCCACTGGTGTATAGTGTGAAAAATTATCATCAATAGCTTGTTTAGCTGCTTCTTTGATGTGCTCAGGTGTGTTGAAATCGGGCTCTCCTACACTTAAATTAATAACATCTACACCTTTGGCTTTTAATTCACTACTTCGCTGAGACATGGCCAATGTCTGCGAGATGGAAAGGCTACGTAAACGTTCTGACAATTGATTCATAAATATAATTTTTTGGTACTACATCTCGTATGTTTTTTTGCTATTTGTTGAAATGAAGGGTATGTCCCATACGTTCTTTTTTGGTATGCAAATAGCGACTATTCGTTTCATTTGGTTCTATTTCAATACTTACATTCTCGGTTATCTCTAGACCATACGATTCTAAGCCAATTCGTTTTACTGGATTATTGGTTAATAAACGCATCTTCTGTACACCTAGTTGATGTAGAATCTGTGCACCTACGCCATAATCTCTTTCGTCTGGATCAAAACCTAAGTGCACGTTGGCATCTACGGTGTCTAGTCCCTCTTCTTGTAATTTGTAGGCTTTAATCTTGTTCATTAAACCAATGCCACGGCCCTCTTGATTCATGTAAAGAACAACGCCTTTTCCAGCTTTATTCACCATTTCCATGGCTTTATGTAGTTGGTCGCCACAGTCGCATCGTCTAGAGGCGAAAATATCTCCCGTCATGCAGGAGGAGTGAACACGTACTAAGATGGGTTCCTCTTTTTCCCATGTTCCTTTGATAAGGGCTACATGTTCTAAGCCATTTGATTTTTGACGGAAAGGGATTAAACGGAAGTGGCCATGGTCTGTGGGCATATCTACCTCTTCACCTTTTTCTACGGTCGACTCTATGCGTAAACGATAGGCAATAAGGTCTTTGATGGAAACAATCTTAATACCAAACTTCTTACTTACTTTCATCAGTTCAGGAAGGCGAGCCATGGTACCATCTTCATTGATAATCTCAATAAGTGCACCCGCTGGATTCAATCCTGCTAAACGTGCTAAATCGACTGCTGCTTCTGTATGTCCAGAGCGACGAAGTACACCTCTGCTCTTGGCGCGTAATGGGCTAACATGCCCTGGGCGTCCTAAATCGGATGGTTTGGTTGCTGGGTCGGCAAGGGCAAGAATGGTCATGGCTCTATCGTGCATCGATACACCTGTAGTACAGTCTTTCAACATATCTACGGTAACGGTAAAAGGTGTTTCGTAAATAGAGGTGTTGGTGTTTACCTGCATCTCTAGTTCCAACTCTTGACATCTCTCCTCTGTGATGGGTGCACAAAGTACGCCGCGTCCTTCGGTGAGCATGAAGTTGACTTTCTCTGGGGTTATTTTCTCAGCTGCAATGATAAAATCGCCTTCATTCTCTCGGTCTTCATCGTCTACTACAATTACAAATTTACCCTCACGGATATCTGTAAGTGCTTCTTCGATTTTATTCAATTTGATATCTTCCATATTTATATATTTTAGTAGAAGTTTTTATTCTCTATGAGTAATTGTATCTTTTTGCTAGTTGCTATTACTTGCTGTAAATCGTTTTTTAAGCGTATCCTAAACATCCAAATGCGTAGAAAGAGTAGTGCTCCAACAGGTAATAGAAGAGCGGCTATCAGGTTCAATGTAGTACCTTTTAATGGACTCTTATGTGCTGCTGTAGAGAGGATGGGCAGTTCGTTAGTTGCAGCTATGATGGCTGCATTCCGACTTTGTGATAATTGTTCTACAATGGCTTCTAACTGTTCATCAATCTGCTCTACCGCACTATCGCGCTCGCTTTGTTTCCATGTTCGTATGTAGTTGGGTGCTGAACGTAGCTTATGCTTCTTGTGGTAGAGCATGCAATTAGTGCTCAGCGCGGTTAATTGTTGGTCAATAGCGGTGTAGTCGGGGTCTTCTATAACCACCTCTTTAACCGCTATATGTCGATTTAACCGGATACCTAAAATCACTTTTAGGAGGTTGGTGACTGCACCTAGGTTAAAGACAACCGCATCTTTGTTCGATTTATAGGTAAGGAACAAACCGGTTGGTGCTAAGATAGCTGAACTAATCCACATGCCTGCAAAGACTGCTGTGTTGCCATCTCTTGCCATTTTATAGCCTGTATTGTCTATGATATAATAGACAATAAAAATAAGTACGGATACAACAACAGGCATACCAATTCCTCCTTTTCGGATGATTCCTCCTAAGGGGGCACCAATAAAGAAGAAGATGAGACAAGCAAGCGAGGTGGTAATTTTTTTATGCCATTCGGTGCTATGTCTACGTATCTGCTTGTCGGTTTCATTAACACTGATACTTTTGAATTTCCAATTGTTTTGCATGCTAGAGATGCGCGAATAGGTACTGGCTATTAGTGTCTTCTTGGTACTAAGTGTACTGGCTAAATAGATGCTGTCTGTGTTGATTGCACCCAATAGGGTGGTGTCTTTTTCGGCTACTGGCTTTTCTTTACCAGCGTTTGGCCCTTTGGTTATGGGTTCCTTCTTTAGAATAGGGGTTTTGTAATCATACCGTTTTGCTTGAACGTAATAGGCATGTCCAATGCTGTCTCCTCTTACTCGCATAGAATCGATGGAACTTTGTAGTTGGAAAATGTTTTTACTAACCGATTGGTTATTTAAAAAGCCGCCATCTACCATGCTAAAGGCGGCATCAAAATCGATAATAACTTGCTTCTCGCTGAAGGACTCTCGTCGGTAGGGAACATTTTTAGTGGAAGCACTTTGCTCTTTGAGGTTCTCAAATTGCTCTCCGGAGTAGAGCTTTAGCAAAAGAAATTTCTTTGTGGGCGACATCTCCAAGTGACCAGAGTCGGCTACGATTATATTGGTGCGACTAAATCCTTGCGACAGGTCGTAAATAATCATGCCATACATCATTCCTGTGTCTCTATTCTTCTTGTTGATGTAGATGTTGAATCCCTCAATCTCTCCATAAAAGGAGCCCTC
>JAQWAN010000136.1 GCA_028707655.1 Bacteroidaceae bacterium | reverse complement strand
ATATGCTACTACACCATTCAATGGGTAAGTAATAGGTGTTCCCGAAGAGAATCCACCACCATACTCAGGAGTTGCATAAAAACTATTCACATAGGTTCCAGCTTGTCCTACTTGTGCGTAAGAAGCACGAATTTTACCAAAGGTTAAGATATCGTTTTTAAGCGCTTCCAATTCGGTAAAAATAAATCCAAGCGAAACAGATGGATAGAAGAAGGAACGATTACCATGAGGCATGGAAGAAACAATATCGTTACGACCCGACACATTAAAATATAACATGTTCTTATAGTCTAACGCAAGGTTACCAAACAAGCCAAAGGTACGATACTTCGTATCACTTTGATCGGCTTGAAAAACCGAAGCATTGTTGATATGATTCCAACCAGAGAAGTTAAAGTTTAAGCCTTGTGCTTCTGTATATTTGGTTGTCTTATTTACATACTCATTACCTACTAAAACATTCAAGTTTAAATCTTCCGACACCTTATAACTATAATTAGCGGTCAATAAAGAGTTTAATTCAGTAATGGAATAACCATAATGGGTAACATCTCCTTTACCGTTGGAATGTCCATAACCCCATAAATCGGTATAGTTCGTGGTATATGAATCGGCTCCAAGTTGGTATTTCACATCCAATTTTTGATTGTCTGTACCAAAATCGGTGCTATACTTAGCAAATGCGCTTCCAAAGAAACGTTGCAAATCTTCGGTAAATTTATTGTTTTCTACTGCCCAATAAGCACCATCAAATCCACCTGTACTACGATAGGTGTTTTGTGTATAAGGGTCGCCTTCAATATGACTAGGTATACCGGCTAAATCGTAACTTGCTGGAGCAGGATAAACCGTAGCTACAACACCATTATTAGCACCCGACTGTTTGTTCAAATGAGAGCTAATAAAACTACCACTAAAACCAGTAGACCAGTTCTTATTTAATTGAGCTTGCGCAGATAGTTTAGCATTATAACGCTCCATTCCTGTGCTAGGCACAATACCAGAAGAATTCGAATTTCCTAAAGAGAAGGAATAATGTCCTTTATCAAATGCTTGTACAACATTTAAGCTATTGCTCCAGGTAGATCCATTTTTAAAGAAAGCATCTACATTATTATATACCTGTGGTGTAGCCCAAGGATCGAGTCCTGCAGCTGCACGTTGCGTTACATAATATTGTCCTTGGTGTAATCCACCAGCTGTGTAGCTATTTACCACATTTCCACCATAAGTTGCATCATTGGCTAAATCCGAAATCTTAGGACCCCACGAGGTAGACTCCGTAGGACTATAACCACCTTCTGTACCTTGTCCAAATTCGGTTTGCAAATTTGGCGTACTAGAGATTACATCGGTCGTGAAATTAGTGGAAAAAGTAACCTGTGGTTTACCTTTCTTTGCATTTTTACCCGATTTAGTTGTAATAAGAACTACACCGTTTGAAGCACGCATACCATATAATGCAGAAGCTGCCTGACCTTTAAGCACATTGATACTCTCAATATCACTTGGATCAATATCAATGGCACGATTAGCAAAATCGGATCCAGTTACAGAGTTGAGCGTACTCACATCAGAAGCGGACGAAATAGGCATTCCATCTACTACATATAGTGGTGTATTATCTCCTGTAAAGGAACGCGAACCACGAATAGTGATTTTTGCTGATGCTCCTGGCATACCAGAAGAGGGCGCAATTTCTACACCCGATAGTTTACCCTGCAAAGCTGTAGATAAACTTGGACTAGCACCTCTAGTTAATTGGTCATTCTTTACAGACTGAACAGCATAACCAAGTGATTTCTTTTCTCTACTGATTCCCATAGCAGTTACCACAACTTCGCCGAGGTTTTCTGCATCGGAGGCCATCAGAACCATCATCTTATTACTCGTTATCTCTACTATTTTCTGTTTTAATCCAACGTATGAAATTCGCAGATTTTTTGCAGAAGATGGTACATTTGCGATAACAAAATGTCCATCCAAATCAGTAATAGTACCTACGGAGGTACCTATTACGAGCACTGAAGCTCCAATAACTGGCTCTCCAGTATCTTTCTCAACTACAACACCAGACACTTTAATGCCTTGTGCCATCAGTAGTTGCACGGATACTAAAAGAAGGGCCAAAACAAATGTGACTTTCTTTCCCATAAACTTCTTTTTGTTTAATTTTTACAATTCCAATTATTATATATCTCGTTGGCAAATGTATGTATTAATCATTATAACACAAACTATTTGCTAATTATTTCACACAATATAACTACTTTATGTCACAAAGTCTTTATAAATACACTTTTTATCCGCTTAAATGCACCTAGCCAACATTTTTTATTCTAAACCTAATATATATTCATTATCCCATAAATATAAAGTATAAATACGCAGAAAAACAAGCCATAAACAAGCCAAATTTCGAGATTTTAATTACCTTTTTGTCAAATTAAGAAAGAGCCAAAAAGAACAAAAAGAAAGGAGAAAACTTTAATTTAAGTCTACCTACTTAAAGAAAGTAGAAAATAGTCCAGATAAAAAGGGTTTAAGCCATCAAAAAAGACAAAAAGACAGCAAAACAGTAAATATTAATACTTAGTGTCATAAAAAACAGGCATAAACCGATTGAGCTGCATATTCAACCAAAAAAAACTGCATTCATCGTTTTAGTTTCAAAAAAAGAGTAATATTTAACATAAAAGCAACTAAAAAACAAAAATAAGTTGTTATTATGAACTAATGTTCATTATCTTTGCAGCGAAAACAAAAGAAACAGATATGTCACCACGACCAAAACATTTACGAAGGATAGCACAAATGCCACGCATTGCAGGATTTCATCCCTATAGTTTAAGAGATACCGGCGAACAAAAAGAGCCCGTCTTTCTACACTATGAGGAACACGAAGCACTGCGACAAATGGATTATCTACGCAAAGACCAAGCCGTTGCCGCTGAGGAGATGAATGTATCTAGGCCAACGTTTACCCGTATTTATAAAGAAGCACGCTGTAAAATAGCAACGGCTTTACTAGAGGGCAGGCAACTCATTATAGAGGGCGGTAAGGTTTGTATGGACGAGCAATGGAACATGTGCCATCACTGCCACTCCAAATTTTATCGTTCGCCCGGTGAGCTGCAACCAATACGCTGTCCGCTTTGCAACAGCAACGATTGTAGCCAAATGACCTATAGAGAAGAGGAAATGGATGTATAACTTAACAATAAAACCGTATGAAAATTGCAATTGCAAGTACTGGCAAAAGTACAGATAGTAAATTGGATGCACGCTTTGGAAGATGTGCCTATTTTGCTATTTACGACACCGAGAGTGAACAAGTAAGCTTTATAGAGAATAGTGCAAAGCTTGCCTCTGGAGGAGCAGGACCAGCTGCAGTAACCCTACTACTTAAAGAGAATGTCTCTAAAATAGTAGCTACAACCTTTGGTATGAAAATCAAATCGATGCTAGTTGATCTAGGAATAACCATGATTGTACAAGACGAAGAAAAAACAATTCAAGAAATTATAGCGCTAACCAAATAAAACAACAAAATATGAGAACAAAAATTGCAGTACCTACAGCCAACGGAACCGTTTGTGCACACTTTGGACATTGTGAAACATTTTACTTTGCAACCATTGAAAACAATGCTATTATAAATGAAGAATTTATAACACCTCCTGCACATGAGCCAGGTCTCTATCCCAAATGGATAAAAGAGCAGGGAGCTACAATGGTTATCACAGGTGGAATGGGACAGAAAGCACAAACGCTTTTTGACCAAGAAGAGGTGAAATATGTGGTGGGTGCTCCCTCTATTGAGCCAAAACAGGTAGTGGTTCATTTTCTATCGGGTCAACTAGCTACTACAGCTAATAGTTGTTCACACTAACATGAAAATAGCTATTGCAAGCGGAAAGGGTGGCACAGGTAAAACATTTGTTGCCACCAATCTGTATCGCTCGCTACAAAAACGTGCACAAAGGGTTACACTAGTCGATGCAGATGTAGAAGTGCCTAACGACCATCTATTTTTTGATACAGTGTGCACAAAAAGGAACGCGATAGAAGAGCTCAAACCTACTGTCGACCCAGAGAAATGTACCTACTGTGGAAAATGTGCGGAATACTGTAACTATCAAGCTATCTTCTGTATCCCATCAAAAGGCATCATCAAGATGCTACACGAATGGTGCCACTCCTGTGGTGCGTGCCTCTATGCATGTCCAGAAGAGGCTATGCTAGCTACACAAGAAGAAATAGGCGAAGTTAACTTTAACCAAGAGATAAAAGAGAAGCATCTACTGGTAGAGGGGCGGATGCGGGTAACCAACAACACGGCTATACCCGTTATCAAAGCAGCTATTGAACAGGCAGAAGAGACAGCCTCCGACCTATACCTAGTTGATGCACCTCCAGGTACGTCGTGCCCATTTATTAAGACTGCTGAGTTATCGGATTATATCATTATGGTAAGTGAGCCAACACCTTTTGCACTGAACGATTTGAAACTCTCCCTTGATACACTCGACACACTAAATAAACCTTATGGCGTGATTATCAACAAAGCGGATATAGGGGATGGGACAATGAGAAATTATCTGCAGCAAAGAGGTGTGACCATTATTGACGAACTACCCTACTCTACAGAATGGGCCCATTACTATGCCAAGGGCTTAATTGCCGTAGAACATAGCAAAGAAGCTGAACAACACTTTGAAAGATGTACAACATTTATCATTAACCGCAACTTAAAAGGAAAAGAAGCATGAAAATAGCCATTATTAGTGGAAAAGGAGGTACCGGTAAATCGACCATTACCAGTGCACTAACAGCCATTGCTCAAGATGTGATAGCGGTAGACTGCGATGTAGATGCAGCCAATCTATACCTTATTTTTCACCCAACAGAAGAAACAACAATCCCCTTTTCTACCTCCTCGCATGCCGTGGTTAATGCGGAGGATTGTATAGGCTGCTCTACCTGTAGCGATGCTTGCCATTTTGGAGCAATTGAATGTATAGATGGCCTAGCAGTAGTAGATGAGCGCGCATGCGAAGGCTGCCAACTCTGTACACGGATTTGCCCAACACAAGCCATTCACATGGAGGCATCAAAAGATAGTTATATCTATATTGGTAATTTCCGATACGGAAAGATGGTGCGAGCACGTCTTACACCAGGAGAAGAAAATTCGGGTATGTTAGTAACACAACTACGCAAAAAGGCAGAAGAAACGGCAAAAGAAAAGGGGGATTCACTCCTGCTGTTAGATGGCCCTCCCGGTATTGGATGCCCCGTTATTGCAAGCATCACAGGAGTAGATAAGGTGGTGGTGGTATGTGAGCCCTCTCTATCGGGTATAGCAGATATGAAAAGAGCCTGCCAGTTAGCCAGCAGTCAAGAGATTCCGATCTATCTAATTATTAACAAATGCGATTTAGACCAAGAAAACAGCGATTCAGTGAGAGCATGGGCAGCAGAAAAACAGTATCCTGTTATTGCTATGCTACCTTTTGAGAGCGATATGGTTGCTGCACAGATGCAGGCAAAAACGATTATGGAATATGCCCCCCAATCTATCTGTAGCAACGAACTGAGAAAAGCATTTAAACAATTAACCCTTTCGTAAAAGGAGCGTATGAGCATAATAATTACCACATTGATAGATAATAGAGCACAGCAACAACCGAGCGACTTACTAACGGAGCATGGGCTATCTTTCCTTGTAGAGATGGAAAAGAGCAGCTGGCTTTACGATGTAGGTGCCTCCAAAGGATATGCCGAAAATGCGCTACTCTTACAAAAAGAGTTGTCCTCTATCCAAGGACTCATTCTCTCACATGGACATGCCGACCACACTGGAGGACTCTCGTATTTCACTGCACAAAACCCAGACACACCCATCTTTGCCTCTT
>JAQWAN010000135.1 GCA_028707655.1 Bacteroidaceae bacterium | reverse complement strand
TTTTGCGCGGTCCACTCCCTCACGTGTTATCATGTAAAAAGCACCCGTAACAGATCCACCTGCATTTTCAGTAGCAAGAAGTGCATATTCCATGGCATCAACACCACCCATATGGCTCTTTTTAGCTGGGTTTTGCCAAGAAATATTACCAGAATAGCTCACATTAACACCTTCCTTTTTTGATCCTTTTTTGGAAGTAATTAAAACAACACCAAAAGCACCTTTACTACCATAGATAGAAACAGATGCAGCATCTTTTAAGATAGAGATAGAAGCAATATCATCTGGATTAATCAATTGAAGAGAAGGAATCTCCACATTATCCAATAAGATAAGTGGTGCAGTAGAACCCTCAGCAGAAGCTATTTGACCACGAATCTTTATACTTGCATCCGTACCAACTTCCGCACTTGGTTGCGTAATAGACAAACCTGGGGTTGTACCTTGTAAACCACGACCCACATCCGCAATAGGTCTACTATCGAGTGTTTTATTCACATCAACGGTAGACACTGCACCTGTTAAGTTTTCTTTTTTCTGAGAACCATAACCAACAACAACTACATTGCCTAATAATTCGGCATCTTCTGCAAGAACAATTTTATACACCGATTTATTGGTTATTTTAACCGTCTTATTGACATAACCAACATACGAAATAAGAAGTGATGAACCTGCGGGTACTTGTAAAACAAAGTTACCATCGATGTCGGTAATTGTTCCATTACTCGTACCCTTCACAATAACGTTTGCACCAATAATGGCCATGCCATTAACGTCGACGATCCTACCGGATACACTCTTCGTTTTTTTATCCATCTGGACTGTATTCACCTCGGAATTAACAGCCATGGTAGAAGCAGGTGCTGCTGCTCCTAACATGGATAAAAAAATCATTGATAAATAATAATTTTTCTCATAAGTTTTATTTTGTTTAGATAACGAAGCAAATATATCAATTCATTATGCGTTTGAACAACAATTTAACTACTAATTCAAAAAACAGCTCCCTATTTAGGTTTTTTTACACTCGTCACTTACGTTTTGTTAGATATATTAACTTTTTGAAACAACAAAGGGATGCGTCTTTAAAAGACACACCCCTTTATTGAAGCTAAAATTGGGTAAAAAAGGCTAGTTACCCGCTAGTAATTGTTGATAAAACGATTGTAATTTAGGTTTAGCTTGTGTAGCATAGAAATCCATTAAAAGAGTAGTTATAGGATAATTGGTATCCAAGGAGGCAACATAGAGCGAAGGATATTCATTCTTTCCATCCACAACCGTAACCCAGTTTACACCATCCACCTCATTCTCCAAAATCACCCCTATTGCAATAGCAATAAAAGAAACAATTTGAGGTTGATTCATGGAGATATAATCTTTGTCAATGAGCTGTTGGAGTCGTTGGATATCTGCAATAGACCCCTCAAAATCTTTTGCAAGATATTTCTTAACATTCTCTGCCACCCAATTAAACGACTCATTTATAAAGGCTATTTCTTGCAACCGAATAGGGATAATCTCTTTCTGTACCTTCTGAGAAAAATCGCGCAAAACAACACTAGCTATGATAGGTTCCACAACAGCAAAGCTATCGCCACTTTGCACCGTAAAGCTACACTCCACTAACAAATCGCGTTCGCCAAACAACCAATAATGAGAGGTGTAATCCACTCCCTCCTCTTCAAACGATTCATTACTATACAAACACGCCCATTTTCCAACGGTTTGGTGCACACAAGAAGGATTCTCTTTTTGCTCCAACAGAAGTGAATCTTTGGCATACTGCTCATTCTCCCCTCTAAAGGCAGATATTCTAAAATTACCATTCCATTTATCTGGATTACAAAAAAGGAAAGAGTCGCTTTCATCTTCCAGTTCAAACCAAGTAGCAGGATAAGAAAAAGAGAACCAAGCAGCAGGAGATATAAATTTTTTAGTCATCAGATATTATTGTATGAGTTTAAGTATAAATTAAGACCTACACCACACCTTTAGAAAGATGCTGTATGGCCTCTTTTAGCCTATTAAAAATAAACTAGATTGCTCTAGCATCTAACATTTAGTCTGTAAAAATAGGTCTTTATTTTTGATTGCAGAATAAATATCTACTATTTTCTTTGGAAGAAAAGAAAAAGCATCTATCTTTGTTGCGCATTGGTTTGCAAATCTCCATTTTGCGAGAGGAGCAATTTAAAGGGAATTAGGTGAGAATCCTAAACAGTCCCGCTGCTGTATGTTTTCATGCAATGTAATAAGCAACACCCCTTTGCCACTGAAGTATCACTCTTCGGGAAGGCGCTTACTACAGAAACGAGTCAGAAGACCTGCCAATCATTTTCTTTTGTGTTTTTCTCGAGGAAAGAAAAGACACGCGCATTTTAGATTAAAAAAAATATAGCACTCTTGTCCTATTATACATATAATAGGAAGGACTAATCGTACGATTAGCGCCCTCTATACGAATTAACGGAAACGATTATTTTTTTAATTTATAACTATAAACGGATGAAAAAAATTTACTTATTTAGCCTAGCTGCATTACTTTGCATAGGAGTGATAGCACAAAATGCTCCCTACAGCGTACAAGGTATGCCCAATGCAAAGGTCCAAACACCTACGCTACAAAAGGCAGGAGAGAATACAGCCTTTACCTTTGATGATATCCTTTTTTGGGTAGGTCAAGGCGAAAACAAAGCCGCTATAACCATTCAATGGAATGTAGAGGGAGAGACCCATGCAAAGGTGTGGGGTTATCGTTGGGATGGAGAAGCAACAGGATACGATATGCTAAAAGCTGTTGCTGCTGCCGACGACCGCCTCTATTATATGACACAAACACCCTCTCAATATGGTTATGCCATTGGAGGCATCGGTTATGACACCGATTACGATTATGATACAGCCATCGTTTGGGAAAACGAAATAAGAACCTTCCAGAATGGTCTTAAGTTTATTACATCGGGCACATTCGACAACTGGAAAGCAAAAGACACCGCCGATTACTGGCAATCGGGATGGGGAACAGGATTCTGGTATTACTATACACAAGATATAAATGGCGACTATAAGATGTCAGGCGTTGCTTCCGATTTTAGAACACTAACAGATGGCAGTTGGGACCTTTGGTCGTTTGCACCCGGTTTTGAAGAAGCCACCTTCAAACCAGTTGAAGCAGCAGCAATAAATGCAACTAAATACACACAGGGTACCTTCTTCTTTAACCAAGATTGGATTGGACATCGTAATGCCTCCATCAATTTCTTGTCGGATGAGGGTACATGGACCTACGATGTCTATCGCAAAGCAAATCCAGGAAACGCATTAGGAGCCACAGGGTCATATGCTACCATCTATGGCGATAAAATGTTTCTCCTATCTAAACAAGCAGAAGATATAGGAGACACAACTAGCGAAGGAAATGGACGTTTAGTAATAACCAATGCTAAAACACTAAAAAAGATAAAAAGCTTTGAGGAATTAAAGGGTAACGACGGTCGTTCTTTTGCAGCAGTGAACAAGGAAAAAGGATATGTTGGTACCTCTGGAGGTATACTATCCTTCGATATGAAGCAACTAGAATTGGGAGATATCATTTCTGGTAGCGAAGGCGAAATAGGAATGATGGCTTGTCTCAACAAATATCTTTTTGCTGTAAACAGTAGCAAAGGGGTATTGGTGATTAACACCGCAGATAACAGCCTAGTAAAAACAGTTACCAGCAGCAAAACAATTGGTGGCCTAACGGTCAGTAAAGATGGAAATATCTGGATTGCTGCCGACACAGAACTGATTAAGATAGATGCTAAAACACTGGAGACCACTACCCTCTCTTTATCTAGCGAAACAGCTATACCCAACTCATGGTATGCATGGACGCCAGATCCCTTCTTTGCTAGTGCACAAACCAACACCCTATATTGGGGCAATAATGGTGGATGGCAAGGTAGCACCATCTTTTATAAGATGGATTTAGAAGCAGAGAACCCACAACCAGAGCAACTCATTGACATCAAAGACTCAGGTTGGTATCTATATGGCTCGGCCGTTCGTATCGACCCCGTTACCGACCATATCTATATGCAACTCTATAAATCGTATGGAAGTACGGACTATGAGGTACGCGAATATACCAACACGGGTCAATTAGTCAGTGAGACGGCATTAGATCAAGCCAACTACTGGTTCCCAGAACAACCACTCTTCCCCGACAACGCCGACCCTATAATAGCTGAAGCGGTTGCACCGATTACCATCCAAACAATAGATCTGTTCACTATCGATTTAAGTGAAGTAGCCAGTGACCAAGACAATCTGACAGCTGCCATGGACCAACAAGTAGTTGCACAATCTAACACCGATGTTCTAACCGCTAAGATTAAAGATGGCAATCTAGAAGTAACGCCACTTACCAATGGAGAGAGCACCGTTACCGTTGAGTTTAACTCTAACGGAAAAACCGTTACAACAGATATAGCCATCACCATCCATAAAGCAGATGGTATTAGCCAACAAGCCAATACTGTTCAGAATGCTTACTCTTTCCATGGAACGGTTATGGTTAATGGATTAAAAGATTTCCATTGCACACTGTACACTTTAAATGGAGCAGCAACCTATAGCTTTACCGCTACTAGTGATGCTTACCAACTTGCCACAACACCTCCTGCTGGTATCTATATACTAAGAGGAGTAAAAGCGGGTAAATCGGTATCCTTTAAATTACTCATTCAATAAGATCATTTTATAAACTCTGCCAAGTTTATTTTCATAAGAAGGTGTATCATTATGGTACACCTTCTTACTTTATTTTCCATACAACAACCCTATTATTTCTAGCTCATCCTTTGGAAAGGATAACAAATGAGCTATCTTTGTAGCCTATTGGTTTGCAACCCCCTATCGTAGGGAGAAGCAATGAAAAGGGAATTGGGTGAGAATCCTAAACAGTCCCGCTGCTGTAAGTTCATTACACCACTAATTTGCCGTTTTACGCCACTGATTTTATCGGGAAGGTAGCAGATTAGAAGAACAAAGTCAGAAGACCTGCCAACAGACAACAACAATTATTTATGGCTTTCGAGGAAAAGAGCCTTAAAACAACTACAATGATTCAAATTTTTTCTTGCCACCCTATTAGAAGAGTGCTTAGCCTCCTCTTTCTTTTTGCCGCACTACCCACATGGGCACAGAGCCAATTAGATAGTATTCAAAGAATAAGCGAAGTCATCATCACGGCTAAGCCCTACAAAGAGATTATTCCCACACAACAACTCTCGGGCAAACAACTACAACTACTTAACACACATTCTGTGGCAGATGCAGTGCGCTATTTCTCAGGCGTTCAACTAAAAGACTACGGTGGCATGGGCGGCCTAAAAACAGTAAACGTACGCAACATGGGCTCGCACCATGTAGGCGTTTTTTACGATGGTATTGAGATAGGAAATGCACAAAATGGTACCGTCGACTTGGGTCGATACTCCTTAGACGATTTAGAGAGTATAGCACTCTATAACGGACAGAAGAGTGAGATTTTTCAATCGGCAAAAGATTTTGCCTCCAGCTCCTCGATCTATCTAAAAGCCAAAAGACCCTCTTTCAAGGAGGGAGAGAAAAGACATCTCTTAGTACGCTATAAAGCCGGATCGATACAGCTTGTTAACCCCTCCTTTAGATGGGAAGAGAAAATCAATCAATATATCGACCTCTCCCTAAGTGGCGAATACCTACAATCCGATGGTAAATACAAGTTCCGTTATAAACGTAATAACCTAGATGGTTCCATTGCTTATGACACCACCGCAACACGCAAAAACAGTGACATAGAAGCCTATCGTATGGAGCTTGGGCTATATGGTAAAATTAAAAACGGACAGTGGGAAGGTAAACTTTATTTCTATCAATCAGATAGAG
>JAQWAN010000134.1 GCA_028707655.1 Bacteroidaceae bacterium | reverse complement strand
TCCGAACAGAGAAGTTAAGCCTGATTGCGCCGATGGTACTGCGTAACTGTGGGAGAGTAGGTCGCCGCCATTTTTGATAAGAACCTCGAAGATTAACTTCTTCGGGGTTTTTTTATGTCCTTTTTTTAGGGCCTTTGTTCTTTGAAAATAAAAAGACTTAGATACTCTAGAAAAGTATCTAAGTCCTTATATTATTGAACAAGTGAGAACAGATTCATCTCTTAAATATTTTAGAGAAAAAATAGAGTGCTAGACTATCAGTCTTTTGATAAAAAGTAAGTTGTTGGTACTCTTACAAAAGTGGCTAAAGCCTAGGGTCTATTTTAAGCTCCTTTTTTTAAGTGTTGGATAGAGTACCTTGGCGTAGCGCATAAAGCCCAAATCGGTGAAATGAATGCCATCTACGGTGGCCTCATTGTCTAGTCCTATAATCTCCTTAGAAGAGAGGAAGTAAATATTTTTTTCTCCCTCCTTTTTTAGTTGTTTATATAGCTTGCCTACTGTTGCATTTTTATCGGCCACCTCTTTTTTCATATGTAAATCAAGACGCGCTTTTGGATAGCGAGGGTCTTCAACAAACAGGATAGGGGTTTTTGGATGTTTAGCACGAATAATTTTATAGAATGCAATCATCCGATCATTCATATGTTTAACGCTTGCATTTGGCACAAAGTCGAGCACAAACATACCCGCATCTACGCCCGCTATAACTGGAGCTATTTCCAAATCGAGTAGTGCATTTCCACTAAATCCTAAGTTAATTGTTTCTCTGTTTAACCAACGCGATAGGATATTTGTATGGGCCATGCCTGGACGGGAGGCACATCCTCCTTGTAAAATACTAGTACCGTAAAAGACAATTGGTTTTTCTCTTCGTGGTAAATTAACTGCTGGTTGGTTCAACGTAGCAGTGGAATCAATTCCAATTTCTAAATCGGTTACACCGTCGTAGAGGGAAAGATAGAGCATATACTCTCTTGTCTTTGGTTCCATATTATTAACAATGGTCATGCAATTTGTTTTGGTACTTCCTGGTCTTCCGCTTCCTACGAACACCCATTTATCTCCTTCTAGACTGTATAAATCTAAACCTCTGATACCTGTGGGTGTCATATGATTCATGTTACGTTGTAGCAGTACACTCCATTTGGCAGCTATTGTAGTAGAGTTAGAGGAGAAACGTATATTTAAACCTGCACTGTTTTTTCCTAACTCCCAAAGAGGTGCTCTAGAAATATTTTCCAGTGAATCGGGCAAGCGAACGTAGCGCGATGAAGTGGCATGTGTTGCTTTACCTAATAGGGGCAAATGACCAACTTTGTGATAAGTGATTTGTGCAGTTACAAATGATATTTGTAACAGGCATAAGAACAGGATATAATAAATCTTTTTCATAGGTTAAATAGATTACTGGTTCTGTATTTTAAGTAAAGATACATCTTTGTGTTAAGTTCTCCAAAATAATTTCTGCTTAGAAAAGAATAGGGTAAAGATTAAACAGAGTGAGGTAACAATCACTCCTCTTAGAAATCCTGTGGTCGCCCCATTATTGAGTAAATCTAGATAGGTGTTGAGCCCTAACAGGTGGAGTATAGGCATAATAACAAGTTCTGCTGACACATAGGCTAACATTGGATTTTGCCCAATCCTAGTTAGGGGTTTAGTGAGGATTTTTAAACGATAGACATCGCATAAAATAGAAAAAATAATCAAGGCAAAGCATGCTAATCCTGTTGTAACAAAGAGATAACTCAAGGTGGTATCATCTTTCCGTATGCCTCCTTGAAAGGATTCTAAAAAGAGTCCTAGTAGAAGAATATAACTCCCTAAATGATATAGCTTTCTCCATAAAACAGGGGTTCTGCTCTTTCCCTTTACAACGAAGAATAAACCTAGTAGCAGTCCACTAGTAACCATTAGATTGGTTACTAGATAGCGCATATAGAGTCCATATAGGTTGGCTATAAGGAGTAATAAGCAAAGAACGAGGGTTATCCCTATCTGTTTTCGAGCAGAGGTGGCAAACGATGGAGCTGCTTTTCCTGTTAACCAGGTCTTCAGATATTCTCCAGCAACACTTCCTATAAGAACCATAACCAAGTATTTCAAAAAATGAAACTGGTAGAGCCATGGAAAGGGCGAATAATGAAGTACGGTGTAAGCCCAAGATTCGGGGCTCTCTGCACTAATTAGTAGGGCTAGAATAAATGGTAGGATGGCCATTCTTGTCCTTGGATGTGAATAGGTGAAAAGGTAGCAGATGCTTCCTATTACAGCCATGTTTGCTAACACTAATAGGATAATATTGCTATAGGCTAGACTAAAGACTTTTCCATTGGCATAATGTAGGAGTAATGCTAAAGCAATACTAGCAGCATAGGCACTAAACGAAATGAGTCGATGTTTCCATGGGGCTAGTGGATATGGAATACGTGTAAAGGCTAGAAAGAGTAATACAAAACTGAGAAGAGCAATCCACCAAGAATAGGTATCCTGGGGTGCTGAAACAACCCAGGGATACATATGTTGAACAAAGATGGCAAAATAGGTGAGCTTAAGCCCTCGCTTTAAGCTATCCCATAGGATGACTCTTTTACCCATTCCGCGCTCTATCTTTTTCCCAATAGAAAAGGGAAAGGCAGCGCCCATGGCAAATAGGAAGAAGGGAAATACAAGATCTACCCACGTTATACCATACACGCTAGGATTAAAGGCATGGCTTGGTGGTGGCGTTTGTGCGTGATACATCCATCCAGGTAGTACACCAAAAGCAATGGCACTACATAGAATCATGGTAAGAATGGCGTATCCTCTTAATGCATCTAAGGCATAAGCTCTATTATTAGTCATCTTATTTGTTGTTTAAAGCTTCTTCTAAATAGCTCCACCAATTTCTATTGATAATATGTACAATATCAAAAATCATAACACCATCCGATTCTTTTAAACACATGCGAACCGCTTTTTGAAATTGTTTAGGGTCTTTTTTGTAATCTTCTACATATAATCCGCCATAAAAAGGACGACCATTTAATAGTTTTCTAGAGTATTTGCAACCTCCCTCTACACAGAGATGCTCACCAACGGATACTTCACTATCGGTTTCATTTTTGTAGGTACCGTTGGATTTACGATATTCTTCTAGGGTAACATTCCAATAATAATTACCATTTGTATAGAAGTCTACGAGTTCTGCAAAGCCATAGTTTTTGTAGTCGGGAGTGGCCCAGTTGAAATCTTTACTAGGGTCGTATGTGTTGCTTGCCCAATTGACACCCACTTCATAATAGCTAGGATACCAAGCACCTGTATATACAGCTAACATGCAGTCTGGTTTGATTTTTTTTATGGATTGACGGGCTTTTTTCATGAAGTTATAAATAATAGAAGCTCTCCATTCTAACCATTTTAGGTAGTGTGGACCGGGTACGCGACTAAATCCTCCTTTAGTATTTGGTGCCCATTCAAAAATATCTTCTGGATATCTTTTCACTTTCTTAGAGATGTATTTCTCAAAGAGTTTTTTGGATGCTTGCGAGAAATCGGAGTCGATGCAATCGTAGCGTCCTCTATCGAGCATTATACCATCAATATCGTAGTTTTTAACCACCTCTTGAATCAAATTAATTTCATATTTTTGAACCGATTTGAGAGCAGGATTTAAGAATTTAGAGACTCTTCCTTTAATCTCATTGACGGGTATTAATCCTTTACCTGGTACATAGTTGATACTTTGCCATTTTTTATGTTTATCATAAATAGCACCTCGGTTAAAATAGCCGTGACCATCGGAGAAAACATTCATATTAGCTAGTATAACCATACCATTGGCATGTGCTACTTTAATAAAGGTGTTGATAAAATCAAAATCTGGTCGTTCAAAATTTTTCCAGTTTTTTTTCTGAATAGCATATTTACTTGGATAAACCACCTCGCCGCTATTGTCTTTTATATCTAAAACGAGATGGGTAATGCCTATCTTATGGCATTTCTCCACATAGAATTGAATGGAATCGGGATAACTAAAGCGTTCAAAATTGGCGGAACAGTCTAGCCACATAATTTTTGGTTGGTTGTCTGCAAAGGTGCTATTTATCCCTGTAATGAATAGCAATAGTAATAGACAGATTGTTTTCATTGTTGTTTTCATCCTTCTTTATTTTATTGTTGTTTGATAGGTTTCTCCAAAACGATCGGTTACCCGAACCTCGAGATTAGCGTTTGCCTGTTGGGGTGTAGCGATGAACATATGCTCATTTTTACTCGCACTAATCCATTTAAAATCTAGTTTTTCTTTATCACTGCAGAGGGCTTCTGCTGCGGGGTCGTAGGTGGAAACACGTTGCATATCTCCTGTTTTCTCTCCATTTTCAAAGAGCTCTACTTTCCAGGCTTTATCCCAATTCCATACGTTTACAAGTACCGATTTTGGATACTCTTTTGCACTGCCTACTGGATAGGCACGCATTTGATACTCTTTGGGATAACCAGCACTTTTGAAATACCATGTCAAGTGATCTCCATCTACTTCGTATACACCATATCCTTGAGGGGTGCCATCTAGACATACTTTTCCCTGCCACCACGTGCCACATATTGCAGCAGTAATGTGCTCATATAGGTTGGGAGCGTGCACTACATTTTTATTGTAATGCATATGGCCCGATAAGATATGTGCTTTGTAGGGTGCTAACATTTTGTGTAGAAAGGTGGCATTACAGAGCTGACTTGCTACATCTCTAGCAGTATATTGAAAGTTATTTTGTTTTTCTTGGAGCATAGATGGAATGTGCATGGCCACAAAAACCAGACTGCCTTTGGCTACATGCGATAAGTCTTGCTCTAACCAAGCCAACACTTTTTCTTCTAGATAGCCCATATAGAAATATTGTCTTGCTAGATAGAAGACATCGTTTAGCACAATGTAATGAGCTTTTCCACGGTTAAACGAGTAGTAAGCTGGTCCAAACAGAGATTCAAACTTTGCATACGATGTTTCATGTGAACGGCCATTTAAGGTCATGTCGTGATTACCTATTACTTTGTAGAAAGGTATGTCTAATCGCGCAGTTGATTGGATGTATGCTTCAAATAAGGAGGGCTTATCGCCCACTAAATCGCCACAATCGATTCCAATAATATCTGTATCTTGGTTTTTTTGAATAGACTGAATGCAATCGTCTAGTATCTTATTATAGGGTACTAAATTTTTCTCTGCATACAATTGAGGGTCTGCATGTACCATGCAAAGATGTTTAGTATCGTCTTTCTGGTTTTTAGATAGCACAAAGTTGTACTCTTTTTGTTGGGCTATATTTAGACGTTGGTAGAAGATAGGATTTCCATTTTTACGTGGGGCTAGATATCCAGAGGGTGTAGATAGATAAACAAAGGTGGAACGTGATTCTGTTTGTAAAGAATAGTTTCCTTTTTTATTGGTGATGGTGCATTTAATACCATCGGTTACCACTACATTCTCTAATCCATCTCCATTACATGTTACTCTACCCGTTATCTCTTGGGCATTTAGACAAAATGGAAATAAAAGAAATAAAAGAAATATGTTTTTCATAATGCTTTAGTTTACTGCTATTCGAATACCTTCTTTTGCGTATTGCCACTGGTTAGCTAATTTTAGGTGAATCATGTCAAAGAGGAAATACCCATCACACGCATCCATACAAGCTTTTACCGATTGAACAATAGCTTGATTTTCTTGCTCTTGTGTGAATAGATTATTGTAATCCCAGTTGCCAACATCTGGACCGCCAACCACTAATGGGCAATCGCCTTTAATTTTATCCATTGCTAAGGAGCAAAAACCCTCCATTGTCCATTCCGTTGTGCCCCTAACCTTTGATGGCGACGCATAGGCACCAATAATCATTTGGTCCATAAGATCTGCATAGCCATAATCTTTATAGTTATTGGAGGCCCAATTGTAGTAAATGGCTGTTTTG
>JAQWAN010000133.1 GCA_028707655.1 Bacteroidaceae bacterium | reverse complement strand
CTGTTGCGACAGCGCGATTGCCCTCGATCCCGAAAATGCGGTTGCATGGAACAACAAAGGCGTCGCCCTTGGGATGCTCGGGAGTCAGAGCCTATTGGTTTCTTTGCAACAGCACTAAGCACCGATAATTGTTTATTTGGCCCCTGCTCACTTGTTAAATTCATTCACCAAGTACAACTAGCCCTTTCTGGAGCAGAGATATCTCTTACAGCACCACTCTCTACAAGAGGAAGTATTAAAGCAGGTGCGGTATATATGCACGATATGTTTCAACTCTACCATTTTGAAAACAAGTTGTTCGTGATGTCCTTAACCGGAAAAGAGATTAAAGAGGAGTTAGAAGAGTCGTATGGTAGATGGTTCAACCAGATGAAAAAGCCAACCGACCACCTCCTCCTACTAAAAGACAATAAGCCACTGAACTATATCTTCAACTTTGACTCTGCTGCGGGCATAAAATATTGTGTTAATGTAAAGAATCCAAAAGGTAGTAGAGTGCGTATTATTAGCATGGAAGATGGAACCCCCTTCTCTTTCCAGAAAAGGTATAGGGTTGCCGTTAACTCTTACCGCGCAAATGGCGGAGGGGAACTACTTACGCGCGGTTCCAAAATAGAAAAGAAGGAATTAAAAAAACGAATTCAATGGCGTTCTCTTTTTGATTTACGCTACTATATCATTAAATATATTAAAGCACAAAAAACAGTACAGCTTACGCAAGGTAACAACTGGTGGGTAGAACCCAAAGGATGGGCCATTCCTGCACAAAAGAGAGATAGTCAACTTTTAAATAGAGGCTACAACCGGGAGTAGTGAATAGAGCGTTCAAAACCGATAAACGCCCCCTCACCCCCACCACAGATAGAAATCTAATAATTCTGGTTTGTCTGCAAAAAAAATAGTATATTTAAAACATTTATATATCTTTGTATTCTATCTACTAAAAACATTAATAACTTAAACATATGAAAAGATTTCTATCTATAGCAGTTTTGTTTTGCTTGCTATCGGATTCTTTATTAGCTATTCCAGCCTATAGAAAACCTAGAACAGTTGTACAATCGGATGGTACAGAGCTAATTGTCATCAATAATGGTGATGAGCTTTTTCACTACTACACAACACTCGATGGTATGCTTTTAAAGCGAGGAGAAGACAAGAACTTCTACTATGCACAATTTAATGCAACAGGTAAATTAGAGAAAACCACCACTTTAGCACATAATGAATCACAACGTGCTGAAAAGGAAAAAGCACTCGTTGCCTCTATCTATAACCAGAATATACAAAAGAATATCTCTTCGGCAAGAAGTATCAAAAAGGCTAAACGCCAACAAAATATTAAAAAAAGTACGGTTGTTAACAAAGGAAAGGTGAATGTACTTATTCTATTGGTACAGTTCCCCGACAAGAAATTCTCAGAAACAGATGCTAACACAGCATTTAACGAACGTGCAAACGGAGAAAACTACACAAAAGATGGTGCCGTTGGAAGTATAAAAGAATATTTTGTAGCACAATCGGGCGGTTTATTTACCCCTAATTATGAAGTAGTAGGCCCTGTTACCTTAGATAATGGATATGCTTATTATGGTGCAAATGACTACAGCGATAACGACCAACGTCCTGCTGAAATGGTAAGAGACGCTTGTGAAAAGGCAAAAGATTTAACCGATTTCACAGACTTTGATAGTGACAACGATGGCGTAGTAGATGTGGTTTACACCATCTATGCGGGACAGGGAGAAGCATCAGGTGGAAGTGAAGATACCATTTGGCCTCATCAATGGGAACTTCGTTCTGGTTTAGGCTCTACCTATACTGTTGACGGTATAGAGGTTAATGGTTATGCTTGTAGCAATGAGATGGTATCTGGCAAAGTAACTGGAATGGGTACTTTCTGTCATGAATTCTCGCATAGTATAGGTCTACCCGATTTTTACGACACCGAATACAGTGGTTTGATTGGTATGAACTATTGGAGTTTAATGGATATGGGTAGTTACTTGAACAATGGTTATACGCCTTGTGGTTATACTGCTTTTGAAAAAGCATCACTAGGTTGGATTACACCTGAGGTAATCTCCTCTTCTGCTGCTATTACCACACCAACCTTGGCCAATGGCGGAAAAGCATACAAAATTGTTAACCCAGAAAACGCAGATGAATTTTATATCCTAGACAACAGACGCAAAGAGGGCTTTGATATAGCACTTCCTGGTGAAGGGTTGATGGTTTCACATATTGATTATGATGCATCCGTATGGTCTAGCAATGTGGTAAACAATACTACGGGACATGAACGTTGCACTGTTTTATGTGCAGACGACACAAGAGACGAATCGTACTACTCTGCTGCTGGCGATTTATATCCTGGTACAAGCAATAATACCAGTATATCTGCTACAACATCGCCTGCTATGACTTGGTTTACCACAAACGAGGTACAAAAGACCATTAGCAATATCACAGAAAACGAAGATGGTACTATCTCTTTTACGGTAGCAAAAAACATTGAAACACCTATTGCCAACGAAGCATCTGAGATTACAGAGACAGGCTTCACCGCTAACTGGGAAGCTGTAGAGGGTGCTACCTCTTATACTATCGAAGTACTCAAAAAAGAAAACGGAGGCACCACACCCGATGGAGAGGCCTTACTTAGCGAAGATTTTGATAAGATCAGTATAGCTGCTGCTAATTCTAATATTAGTGACAACATAGACTACTTTACCACTACAACAGGATGGTACGGCGCTTATCTTTATGGTGGCGATAAAAAATTGCGTATAGGTAGTTCTTCTAATCAAGGCTATGTTTTAACTCCCTACTTCGATGCAGACGGCTCCATTACTGTTGATGTTGACGTACAGAAATATAACCCAGCCGACCAAAGTAAACTTTATATCTGTCTAGACGCAGATAGTAATACTTCAGATAGTTATATTGACCAATGGGTATATGATTTATCGGGCATGGATGGTACAGCAAAACATATACAATGTGTATTGACTGGTGCTGTTGCCGATTCTTACGTTGCTATTATAACCGATAAATCATCGGCTAAGAAACGTGCTTACATTGATAATCTAGTGATTACTAAAGGAGACGCATCTGCAGCTAGCAATAGTATGCGTAAAACACTTGGTAATCCTAATGACCCAGACCCTAAAGGTAATGGTACATATACACCAGCTGACCCATACAAGAAACCTATTCGTAGAAAAGTGGCACCTAGACAGAAAAATATTGCTAACATTCTTACAACCTCTTACACCGTGAGCGGTCTTGAAAATGGAGCAACATATACTTACCGTGTAAAAGCCGTTGGCGAAACAACGGAGAGCGATTTCTCGCAAGCAGTTACGGTAACACTTTCTACCTCTGGCGTAGCAAACACAGAGCTGACCTATGCTATTTATACCATAGGTCAACAGCTTTACTTTACAGCACAAGCAAACGAACAAGTAAATATCTATACCACAAATGGTACACTTGCCCGTTCGTTTACAGCTAACGATGGTTTGAATACGGTATCCCTTAAAGATGGTTTGTATCTAGTAAGAATAGGTACAACAACAACAAAAGTGATGATCTCGAATCGTTAATAGTTAAATAAGACAACGAGAGGCTCCCTATTCATGGTAGAATGAATAGGGAGCCTCTCTTTTTTGTAATAGTATACAATTGTCATAGAAAACGGGACATTTAAACGAAAAAATCATTAAAAAAGGAACAAATAGAAGTATTTTGACCCTTAATTGTATCTATTTCATCTTTTGATAGCACAGTTGACAAGAAAAACAATTATATTTGTGGGATTGGATAAGACACAACAAAAATTAAATAAATTATTTATGAAAAGATTTCTTACACTAGTAATGGTAAGTTGCGTACTAATGGGTACCCTGTATGCCAGTCCAGCCTATAGAGAAGCTAAGGCAGTGATACAATTAGATGGCACAACACTTACCATACGGAATAATGGTGATGAATTTTTTCATTATTATACTACTCTAGATGGGATATTAGTAAAAAAAGATACCAATAATTTTTATTATTATGCACAACTAAATGAAGAGAATAATATTGAAAAAACGGCTATGCTTGCCCACGATGAGATAAACCGATCGGAAAGCGAAAAAGCTTTTATTGAAGCGATACAGATAAACAGTAATCTCAACCAATTAAACAGCGCAAGAAAAGTGCGACTAGCACGTCAAAAAGCACCCCTTAAAAAGGCACAAGTAACCAACCATGGCGACGTGAATGTGCTAATATTATTGGTACAGTTTGCGGATAAGAAATTCTCTGCTACCGATCCTAACGCCGATTTTAACGATATGGCCAATGGAGAGAACTACAAAAAAGATGGAGCATATGGTAGTATCAAAGAATATTTTGTAAAACAATCGGATGGTAAGTTTACACCTACATTCGATGTGGTTGGCCCTGTAACACTAGACAACGATGTGGCCTACTATGGCGCAAACAATGCAAGTGGTAATGACGTACGCAGCAAACAGATGGTAATAGATGCCTGCACAAAGGCAGAAAACTTAACCGATTTTACCAAGTTTGATAACAACAATGATAATGTAGCCGATGTGGTTTATATTATTTATGCTGGAAAAGGAGAAGCAAGTGGTGGTAGCGACGATACCATCTGGCCACACCAATCGAGCATTGGATATAGCTCTTTATCCGTAGATGGCGTAGCGGTTAACACCTATGCTTGCAGCAATGAGATGACGGGCGATAAAGTGGGAGGTATGGGTACTTTTTGCCATGAGTTCTCCCATTGCATTGGTCTACCCGACTTCTATGACACCAGTTCTAGTGGACAAATTGGTATGGCTTATTGGAGCCTTATGAGTTCGGGTAACTATTTAAACAACGGATATACTCCTTGTGGATATACCGCTTTTGAAAAGGCTTCGCTCAATTGGGCTACACCAGAAGTTATTACCGAGCCAACGAGCATCACCACAGAGACATTAGCCAACGGCGGAAAATCGTACAAACTGGTTAATCCGCTCAATTCAAACGAATACTATTTTATTGACTATCGCAAACAAGAGGGTTTTGATAAAGCATTATTAGGACATGGTATGATGGTTGTTCATGTAGACTATAGCTCGTTTATATGGAGTTATAACAGCGTTAACAATACCGCCGGACATGAGCGTTGCACCATCTTATGCGCAGATAACAACAGAAACAAATATCAATTTGCTGCTGCTGGCGACCTGTTTCCTGGAACAAAAAACAACACGAGCATCACCGATGCTACACTACCGGCCTTTACTTGGTTTACAGAGAGTAACTTTGACCAAATTATCCGAAACATTAAGGAAACCGAAGATGGTACGCTGAGTTTTGAGGTGGATAACAAATTGGAGACACCTAGTGTAGAGGAAGCTACGGAGGTAAACGAAGCGGGATTTACGGCAAATTGGAGTAGCGTGGACAATGCCGCAAGTTACGAGTTAGAAATAATCAAAGAGCAAAGTGTAAACCCTACTCTAGAGGAGGGTGAATATGTAAAAGAGCCTTTTGATAAGGTAAATACACTACAAACAAATATCAATCTAAGTGCTACCATTAACAACTATACCTATGCATCAGGATGGGTGGGTAACACTATTTTTGGAGCGGACAAGAAATTGCGTATCGGAAATGGCGCTACACAGGGGTATTTAATTACACCAAGCTTCGATGCAGATGGTACTATAAGCATAGACCTTGATGTACAAAAAGTGACAGGAACGGATGATACCAAATTCTTTGTCTGTTTAGATGCAGCTAGTAATGTTGCAAGTGGCTACATCGACCAAAAAGGATACGATTTATCGAGTCATGGCGACACCGATGTTGTTCACCTACAATGTACTCTATCTGGGGCTACTAAAGGATCGTTTGTTATTTTAAAGACGAGCGAATCGGGTAAACAAAGACAACTTATTATAGATAATCTTGTGGTTAAAACAGCAGAGCAAACAACAAGCGATGCTCCTCTTCTAACTAAAGCAGCGGCTTATAGCACCTCGGCTACAACA
>JAQWAN010000132.1 GCA_028707655.1 Bacteroidaceae bacterium | reverse complement strand
CCACCATGGATTCTTTGATAAACACCGCTTCCTTAACAGCCACTATTGACATCTATCAAACTCATTTTTTTTCAAACTGTTCACAAAAACAGATGGTAACTATTGGTAGAATAAGTACCCTGTTCATTGCATTATTAGCTTTGTTTATTGGCATCAGAATCCGTTCCGTTTTACAAGTATCTTGGATAGGTGGCGACTTTTTAGCAACCGGTGCTTTTGTACCTATAATCATGGGTTTTATATGGGAAAAAGGTAGAGAAAAAGCAGCTTTAGGATCCATGGTATGGGGCCTGTGTTTTTCCACTTATAATCTGCTTGTTTCTTTAGGTCTACCTTTTCCAACCTATTGGAAAATAGCCTCTGCGCAACAAGCCTTTCTTGGTATGGCTATCTCTTTTGTCATCTATATGGCTTTAGCCTTCTCAGAGCGTAAAAAAGAGATGGTTTAACTTGTTATATTTTTCTAATTTTTATTTTTATATAATAATCTTTTTTGTATTTTTGTTTCTATTTCTAAAGAGAAGGAGTAGTATAAAATGGTTATTATGTCTAGATTTTTTCTTTTTGCGATTTTCTTTTTTATATCGTTACAAGTATATCCTATTGATATTAATCCATCTGTTTCTACCCATGCATACGCCATGGGCAATACTATAACTGTTGTTCCAGGGTTAGCTAATCCAGCCTATTTTGGTTTTTCGCGTTATGCATATGCCTCTATTCAATATGTTAATAGATATGGAGTAAAAGAGCTTTCTACCTTTTCTGCGCAGTTAAACCTTCCCAATAACTACTTAGATACTGCTGTTCTCTTGTCTCGTTTTGGTTGTAGCGAGTACAATGAAACCGTGTTAGGTGCTAACTTTTATAAACAAGTAAGTGCCCATTTATCCATTGGTATTCAAACCAATCTTTATTATCTGAAACAGACAGAACAAACAGCTAAGCTAGTAGTAGTTGGCAATGTGGGTTTATTAGCACGCCCATTTGATTCTTTAGAGCTCTCTTTACTTCTTGTCAATCCACTACGTAGTGTTGTTCATTATGGTGCTACAAAGGTTCGATTACCAGCCCTTCTGTTAGTGGGGATGGCATATTATTGGCAAGATAAGGCACAGATTACTTTTGAATTAGAAAAAGATGTTTTATTCCCTTTGGTAGTTAAAACAGGATTAGAATACCAGCCTATTTCTACTTTTTCAATTCGTTTAGGAATGTTTGGAAAACCCTTTACACCAACCTTTGGTTTTGGTGTGTGGTGTAAAAATTTCTTACTTGATTTTGGTTGTAGTAAACACCCTGTATTGGGTTTTCGTTCTTCGTGTGGATTAACCTATAGATTTTAAATTGTATGTAATGAAACGCTGTTGTCTATCTCTCCATTGTTTATGTCTCTTTTTTATACTCGCTGTAGAACAAGGAAATGCACAGCATTACTCCACCAGTGATTGGGAAGAAATAATACAGCAGTTAGACAATACTGAGGAGAATCAAAGTCGGTTAGAGGGCTATATGGAGGATTTAAAAGAGCTCTCTCTACATCCGTTAAATATTAACCAAGTAACCAAAGAGCAGTTAGAGCAGCTTCCCTTTTTATCGGCAGATCAAATAGAAAATATACTCTATTATTTGTATGTTGTTGGTGCCATGAAAACACTGTATGAACTACAGTTAGTACAAGATATGGACCGTTTAACCATTCAATATTTACTGCCCTTTATCTATTTGGGAGAGCCACTTAAAGCTAAGGGAAATATCCCTTTATCTCGCATGCTTAAATATGGCAGAAATGAATTCTTATCGCGTACAGATCTTCCTTTTTATACCAAAGAGGGATATTTATCCACATTCGACGAAGCATCGAAAACCACAAAAGAACCCACCTATTTAGGTAGTAAATTCTACAATTCCCTAAAATATAGTTTCCATTATAAAACAAAATTACAGTTTGGTTTTGTGGCAGAAAAAGACCCTGGAGAACCTCTTTTTTGTGGTAAAAACAAAACTGGATATGATGCCTATTCCCTCTATTTTCTTCTTCAAAACAGAGGAAAAATTAAAGCGTTAGCAATCGGCGATTATAGACTAAACTATGGGATGGGATTAGTTTTGAATACCAATTTTTCCATGGGAAAAACCTCTTCATTAGCCACCTTAGGATATAAAACGGCCACTATTCGTAAACATTCTTCCACTAGTGAAAGTCGTTTTTTTAGGGGTATAGCTCTTTCTTATCAATTGACTAAACCTTTAAATTTTTCCCTGTTTTATTCGCATCGTTATATCGATGCTACTGTTAATAACTCGTTAATAACCTCTATTAAGAGCGATGGTTTACATAGAACAAAGAATGACTTTGATAAGAGAAATAGAGCAGTCAGTCAGACAGTTGGCTCTAATTTAAGTTATCATTCTACGTGTTTCAACATTGGACTAACCATTGTTCATAACTATTTAAACAAGTTGTTAAAGCAAAAGGAAAATAATTATTCTATTCATCAAATAACAGGAAAAAGATGGACAAATTGTTCAGTTGACTATCGATACAGGTTTAAGCATCTCACTTTTTATGGAGAAACAGCTTTAGCGCAAAATGGTGCATTAGCTACTATTAATGCGCTACGTTTTAAACCCGTTGCGGGTTATCAAGTTCTCTGTATGCAACGCTATTATAGTCCCTCTTATTTCTCCTGGTATTCTAATGCCGTTTCCGAAGGAGGATCGGTAAATAATGAGAGTGGTTATTTTATAGGAATTAGTGGTACCCCGCTATCCTTTCTATCCTTTAGTACCTATGCCGATTTTTTTTATTTTCCTTGGTTAAAATATGGTGTGAATAAACCATCTGCCGGATTTGAAGGAGTTATGCAATTGGTCTTTACCACAAAAAAAAATCTGTCATTACTCGTGCGGTATATGTATGAAGATAAAGAGAAAAATAGAGTAGAGGAGGAGCAAAGCAGTTATCCAATAAGAACCAGGATCAAACATAAAATGAAAGTGCAAGTTGGCTATACCTTAAACAATCAGCTATCCCTTCGTACAACATGCAGTACAACTGCTGTTGGCTTCTCAAAAGAAAAGAAAAGTACAGGTCTTTTGCTCTTTCAAACCGTAGCTTATCATTTAAAAAAATTAGCTTTACATATCGATGTAAACTATGGCTTTTTTGATACCGATAATTATTTATCTTCCATTCGGATGTACGAAAAGAGTGCTTTGTATACACTCTCTATTCCATCTTTTTCTGGAAAAGGTGTTCGTTCATCTGCTGTAATACGATGGGATTTTCACTCTTCATTTATGTTGCTAGCTAAAATTGGGCAAACCAATTATAGTGATAGAGATTTTATTGGTGTAGGAAATGAGAAAATTAGGAATCATAAGAAAACCGATTTATCTCTTCAATTCCGCATAAAATTCTAATAAAGATAGTGTGCTTATGTTTTTAGATGTTTATATTTGCAATTCTAATATAGTAAGATTATGTCAACTGTTCTTTATTCCTCACCTATATTTGGTCCTATTCATAGTAGACGATTAGGTGTCTCTTTAGGTATCAATCTATTACCAGCCGATGGTAAAGTTTGTTCGTTCGATTGTATTTATTGTGAGTGTGGTTTTAATAAAAATCATCGCACAAAGTCCGATTTCCCTACTCGAGAAGAGGTTTATGAAGCCCTAGAAAAGCGTTTGCAAGAGATGAAAAGTAATGGACCTACTCCCACTGTGTTAACCTTTGCTGGGAATGGAGAACCAACCTGTCATCCTATGTTTGCAGAAATAATTCACGATACCATGTTGCTAAGAGATAACTATTTTCCAGAAGCAAAAGTTTGTGTACTTAGCAATGCCTCTTTTATTAATCGTCCAAAAGTTTTTGAGGCCCTTAAAAAGGTGGATGATAATATTTTAAAACTAGATACTATAGACCGTTCTTATATTCAAATGCTCGATAGACCATCCAACGATTATGATGTGGACCAATTATTGGAGCGATTAGCCGCTTTCAATGGAGATGTCATTATTCAAACGATGTTTTTAAAAGGCTCTCATAAGAACGTATCTGTTGATAACACTACCGATAAATATGTTTTGCCTTGGTTGGATGCTATAAAGAAAATTGCACCCCAACAAGTGATGATTTATACCATTGATAGAGAAACGCCTGAGCTTAATTTAGAAAAAGCTCTCCCTATCGAACTAGATAGAATAGCTAAACTCTTGTCTGATCAAAACATATCTGTTTCCGTATCCTATTAATGTAACATTTAATTCAATTGTAATGAGAAAATTACTTGCTCTTGTAATAGCTTTCTTGTCTATTACTTCCCTTTCCGCGATTACTCCGATGTGGCTGCGTGATGTAAAAATATCACCTAATGGACAGGAGATTGCTTTTACCTATAAAGGTGATATTTATAAAGTACCTACAAAAGGAGGAGAGGCTACACAATTAACCACATTACCCTCCTATGAGAGTTCTCCAATCTGGTCGGCAGATGGAAAGAAGATAGCTTTTGCCAGTGATAGAAATGGAAACTTCGATGTGTTTGTAATGGCATCCACTGGTGGTGTTGCTACACGTGTAACCACCAATTCATCGAAAGAGGTGCCAATGGCCTTTACACCTGATGGTAAAAACATCACCTTCTATGCTGTTTTACAAGACCCAGCAAGTAGTGCTTTGTTTCCAACAGCTAGTCTAGGCGAGGTTTATACGGTTTCCATAGAGGGAGGTAGACCACAACAAATTATTGCAACTCCAGCAATCGATTTATGTTATAACAAAAAAGGAGATGCTTTTTTATATCATGACAAAAAAGGATTTGAGAATAAATGGCGCAAGCACCATACATCCTCTATCACTCGCGATATATGGAGCTATTCCGAAAAGACAAAGAAACACACCCAATTAACCACTTGGAAAGGGGAGGATAGAAATCCTGTTTATGCAGAAAATCAAAACACCGTTTACTTCTTAACCGAGCGTTTTGGTTCCTTTAATGTAGCTTCTTTTTCGTTAGATAACCCAAAAGATGTAAAACAAGTTTCATCGTTTAGTACACATCCTGTTCGTTTCCTTTCTATTGCAGCAAACGATATGCTTTGCTATACATACGATGGGGAGATCTATCTTCAGAAAGATGCTGCTGCTAAACCCCATAAAGTAGCCATCACTATTGTAAGAGATGAAGCACCAGAGCTAAAAGATTTTAAGGTCTCTTCGGGTGCTTCCGAGGCTGTTGTCTCTCCCGATGGCAAACAGATTGCCTTTATCTACAGAGGAGAGGTTTTTGTTACTGCTGCAGATTACACAACCACTAAACAAATTACACATACGCCAGAGGCTGAGTCTGGATTAACTTTTTCTGCCGATGGAAAAACATTGGTTTATGCAACAACCAGACATGGTAGTTGGGAGCTGTGTAAAGCAACCATGCAACGTCCAGAAGAGATGTACTTCTCCAATGCTACACTGCTAAAGGAGGAGATGATTTTGCCCTCTACTAAGATAGAGCGTGCTTATCCAAAATTCTCTCCAGACGGCAAAGAGTTAGCCTTTGTAGAGGATAGAGCCAAGCTGAAGGTATTAAACTTAAAGAGTAAGAAAGTAAGAGAGATTACCGATGGTACCTATCAATACGATACCGATGGAGAGATCGACTTTTCATGGTCGCCCGATGCAAAATGGTTTGTGCTGCGCTACGTGGCCAATGGACATAATCCCTATAGTGATATAGGTATTGTTAGTTCGAATGGAGGAACCATAAAAAACATAACCAATAGTGGTTATTTTGATCTTGAACCTCGTTGGGTGATGGATGGAACTGCTATTTTATTTTTGTCGGAACGCTATGGCATGAGAAACCAAGCTTCATGGGGTTCTCAAAACGATGTTATGATTGCTTTTCTAAACCAAGAAGCATACGACAAGTTTAAATTAAGTAAAGAAGAATACGAACTCAAGAAATGCATTTACAAAAAAGCCGGCCGTGTGAGAAAGGTGCATTGCCTGATTCTGCTGCCGGGTCTGGAGGCCGGGGAAGAACTGGCCCACAGGCTGGAAGCCATCGGA
>JAQWAN010000131.1 GCA_028707655.1 Bacteroidaceae bacterium | reverse complement strand
TAATCGCTTTCCGTTTTTGTCTGGACTGGGTATCGTCTTTCCTATCTTCCTACTCATCATGGTGTTCTTTTCACTGTTTTGGTTGGTTTTCTACCGCAAATTGATCTGGATATCACTGCTTACACTACTTATCTGCTCTGTGCAGATTAGAACCGTATTGCCTATAAACCTACCAAAGGCAGCACCTAAGGATGCCATAAAGATTCTATCCTACAACTCAATGGCAATGCAGAGCCAAAAAAAACCAACCAGAAGGTCGCCCAATAGTGTACTCCAATATATGCAGGAGAGTAAAGCGGATATCATCTTTATTCAGGAGTTTATCACCTCTAAAAATAAACAGTACCTACAAAAAAGGGAGGTGGATAGTGTGCTAAAAGCATATACCTATAAAAATTACTTGAGATGTGGAACACAAACGGTCAACGGATTGGCTTGTTATTCGAAATACCCAATCCTCTCTTCGCGATTAATTGCTTACGATAGCAAATACAACGGCGGGACAATCTCCGAAATAAAGATTAATAACGATACCATTGTTTGTATCAATAACCATCTAGAGTCGAACAAGTTAACACGAAAAGATAGGGCGCTTTATAAGGATATTATTATTCATCCCGAAGCACAAAAAACCTCATTAATTAGTCAACGACTAATAAAAAAATTAGGAGAAGCTACGGTGATTCGCGCTAAACAAGCGGATTTAATGGCGCATCTTATTGACTCGGTACTACAAAAAAACCGACCATTAGTGGTTTGTGGCGATTTTAATGACACCCCTATCTCTTATACCTATCGAACCGCTTCGAAACAGTTACACGATGCTTTTGTACGTACAGGAAACGGATTGGGCATCTCGTATAACCAGAGTGGCTTTTACTTTAGAATTGACAATATATTATATAGTGACCATTTTAAGGCATACAATTGTGTGATAGACAGAAAACCAGAAGGGTCGGACCACTACCCCATAAAATGCGCGCTACAATTAAACAATTAACTCATAAAAACCTAACCATAATGAAACTAAAACCATTTTTCTTACTAATCGTAATTTGCTGTATGAACTACGCATGTGTACATAAAACGGAACAGAATCCATTCTTTTCCGAGTTTTCGACCAAGTTTGGAGCTCCTCCTTTTGATAAAATAAAGTTTGAGGATTATGAACCTGCCTTTATGAAGGGCTTTGAACAACAAAACGAAGAGATTAACGCTATTGTTAACGCTAAAGAGGAACCAACTTTCCAAAACACGATTGAAGCACTCGACAACAGTGGAGAAATTCTAAATCGCGTGGGAGGGGTGTTTAACAGCATCACCGAAGCGTTAACAAACGACTCTATCGCTGCATTGTCTATGAAACTGGCCCCAATAATGGCAGAACATTCTGACAATATGTATCTTAATGTAGCACTCTTCAAAAAAGTGGAGAAAGTTCACCAGAAGATAGCTGCCAATGAGAAGGACTATACATCGGAACAAAAACGATTAACGGATACCTATTACCGCAACTTTATCCGCTCAGGTGCTGCGTTAGATAGTGAGAAACAGGAAAAACTTAGAGCTATCAACAAGGAACTTTCTACATTGGGTATACAGTTTAGTAAACATGTACTCAACGATAATAATAGCTATCAATTAGTGATTGATAACGAGAAAGACTTGTCTGGTCTACCAGAATGGTTTAAGAAAAGTGCGGCAGAAGAGGCTAAAGCTAAAGGTATGGAGGGCAAATGGCTCTTTACTATCGATACAGCAAGTCGCTTACCCTTCTTGCAATATGCCGACAACCGTGCACTCCGAAAAGAGGTATACACCGCTTATACCAATAAAGGTAACCATAACGACGAGAATGATAATAAAAAGATTATCACCCGTATCTTACAACTGCGTTTAGAAAAAGCAAACTTGCTTGGCTTTAAAACAGCAGCCGACTTTATCTTAGACGTTACCATGGCCAAAAGCACTAAAACGGTAATGGATTTCTTGCAAAATATCTGGACCGTTGCATTAGACAAAGCTAAGGTAGAGAGAGCCAATATGCAGAAACTAATGGACAGAGAGCATAAAGGCGAGAAACTACAAGCTTGGGATTGGTGGTATTATACCAATAAGGTAAAACAGGAGACGTTTAACTTTAACGAAGATGTACTTAAACCCTATTTCAAACTGGAAGATGTTAGAGCTGGTGCCTTTATGGTAGCTAACAAATTATATGGCGTTACATTCACAAAACTAACAGACATCCCTGTCTACCATAAAGATGTAGAGGTGTTCGAGGTAAAAGATAAAGATGGCAACCATCTGGCCCTATTCTATACGGATTACTTTCCTAGAGCTAGCAAACGTGGTGGCGCATGGATGAGTAACTTTAGAGAAGAAAAAGCTGGCGTACGTCCTCTTGTTTATAATGTTGGTAATTTTACAAAACCATCTGGCGATACACCTTCGTTGTTAACGCTCGATGAGGTAGAGACTACTTTTCATGAGTTTGGACATGCCCTACACGGCATGCTTACCAAATGTAACTACCAAGGAACATCGGGTACCAACGTTGCACGCGACTTTGTAGAGCTTCCTTCACAAGTTATGGAAAACTGGTCTACCTATCCGGAGGTATTAAAGCTATATGCTAAGAATTATAAAACTGGCGAGACAATCCCAGATGCTTTGATCCAAAAGATACAAGAGATTAAAACTTTTAACCAAGGATTTGTTACCACAGAACTTACTGCAGCTGCACTTCTGGACATGAAACTACACAGCTTGACGAACTTTGATAACTTTGATCCTCTGAAATTTGAAAAAGAGGAGATGCAGAAATTAGGTCTTATTCCAGAGATAGCACCTCGCTACCGTGTGACCTACTTTAACCATATCATTGGTGGATATGCTGCAGGATATTATAGCTATTTATGGGCAAATGTTTTAGATGCGGATGCTTTTGAGTCTTTCAAAAAGAATGGTACTTTTGACAAAAAAACAGCCGACCTTTTCCGCACAAATATTCTGGAAAAAGGAAATAGCGAAGATCCAATGAAACTATATATACAGTTCAAGGGTGCACAACCAAAAGTGGATGCTATGTTGCAAAATAGAGGTTTAAAATAATTTAAATATTACTAAAGCAAATTTCAATTCGCTGATTATAGCAACAAGAAAGCGTTTAAAGAATTATAGTGCTAGTGAGGCCAAAAGCCCCACTAGCCTAAAAACGCGTGTTATTTATGCACAAAAAAATGGGGTATAACTAAAAAAAAGCTATATTTGCACACTTGTATTAAAATAATTAATTAATAAGTAATAAATATAATCTAAATCTAATCACAAAATGCAAAACAAAGGATTTGTTAAATTTTTGGCGGTAGCACTCACATTGGTTTGTGTTTTCTATCTTTCTTTCTCTTTTGTTAGCCACTATCACATGAAGAAAGCGGCAGAGAATCATCAGAGCGAATCAGCATATGTAGACTCACTCGGCAATCAGAAAGTTTGGTTGTGGAGCTATACGCTAAAACAATGTCGTGAAATGGAAATTGGTTTAGGTCTTGACTTAAAAGGAGGAATGAATGTTATCCTTGAAGTATCTATACCTGATATCGTAAAAGCTCTATCTGGAAATAAAACCGACCAGAACTTTTTACAAGCAATTAGTACAGCAAAAAAATTACAAGCTTCAGAAGCAGGTGATTTTGTTACCCTCTTTATTAGAGAATATAAAAAATTAGCTCCTGGTTCTAATTTAGCTGAATTATTTGCTACCGAACAGTTAAGTGATAAGATCAACCCAAGAACAAGCGATAGCGCTGTTGAACAGGTAATGAGAGACGAAATCAATGCGGCTGTAAAAAACTCCTACAACGTTCTTCGTACACGTATTGACCGTTTTGGTGTTGCACAACCTAATATCCAATTATTAGAGAATAATATTGGTCGTATTATGATTGAGCTTCCAGGTGTGAAAGATCCTAAACGTGTGGCCGACTTGTTACAGGGTTCAGCCAACTTAGAGTTCTGGGAAACATACGATGCTTCTGAAATTGTACCTTATATCACTGAGGCAGACAAAAAAGTACGCGAGATTCTTGCAGAAAACGAAACAGAAGATGCTGCTGCGGATACACTAGCGGTAACTGAAAAAACAAACTTAGCGGATAATGTTGCAAAAGCAGCAACAGGCGATTCACAAGAGAAGCAAAGCGAAGCTGCACTTAAAGCAGCAAAGAAACAAAATCCTCTTTTGTCTATCTTGCATGTTTACAACAGTAGAAGCGCACTTCTTGGTGTTGCACGCTACCAAGATACAGCTACTATCAACAAATACTTAGCCATGAGCGAAGTAAAAGAGTTGCTTCCTAGCGACCTACGTTTAAAATGGAGCGTAAAAGCTAACGAAAGAGAAGTATTTGAACTCTTTGCTACTAAGTTTCAAGAAAACACACAGGAGAATGTACACAACGGTCCTATCTTGGCCGGTGATGTGATTTCTACTGCAAAAGATGATTATGACCAATACAATCACCCATCGGTAAGTATGTCGATGAATAGTGAAGGTAGTACACGTTGGGCAGATATTACCAAACGTAATATTGGTAAATCCATTGCTATCGTTTTAGATGGCTTGGTATATTCTGCACCAAATGTAAATGGGGAGATCTCTGGAGGAAACTCACAGATTACTGGTAACTTTACACTAGAAGAGGCAAAGGATTTAGCCAATGTGTTGAAATCGGGTAAGATGCCTGCTCCTGCACGTATTGTGCAAGAAGATACAGTTGGGCCATCTTTAGGACAAGCTTCTATTAACCAAGGTGTCATCTCGTTTGCAGTGGCCTTAGTTCTTTTGATGGTTTATATGTGTTCTATGTATGGTTTAATACCAGGTATGGTAGCAAATGCTGCTTTACTCTTTAACCTATTCTTTACACTAGGTATTTTATCCTCCTTCCAAGCTGCATTAACCATGTCGGGTATTGCGGGTATGGTCTTATCCCTTGGTATGGCTGTAGATGCTAACGTGTTAATCTATGAGCGTACAAAAGAGGAACTCAAAGCGGGTAAAACATTGAAAAATGCGATTACAGATGGGTATTCAAATGCACTATCTGCTATTCTTGACTCAAATATCACATCCATTATTACAGGTCTTATCTTGTTTAATTTTGGTACTGGATTGATTAGAGGTTTTGCAACAACCTTAATCATTGGTATTTTCTGCTCCTTCTTTACTGCTGTATTCTTAACTCGTTTAGTATATGAGAAACTACTTACAAAAGAGAAATATCGCGACCTTAACTTCTCTTCTAAGATCTCTAGAAAGTTAATGGTGAATAGTAGTTATAACTTTATGAACAATGCTAAGAAGTCATTTATCATCTTTGGCATTATCGTTATAGCTTGTTTAGCTTCTGTCTTTACCCGTGGATTTAGTCAAAGTATTGACTTTACCGGTGGACGTAACTTTGTGGTAGCTATTGAACAAACTATTTCTCCAGAGAAAATAGCTGAAATGGTGAACACCAAAGCAGCAGAGCTGAACAATAGCGAAGACAAAGCATCGTTTAGTGTTATTAAAACACAAAAAGGATATCGTATTAGTACAAACTACCGTATCAATGAAGATGCAACCTCTGTAGATACAGAGATTGAGGCCTTCTTATTTAAAGCATTGAAACCGGTTCTTTCTAGTACAGCAACCTTTGATACATTCACTGACCGTGAAAACTTAACAGATAGTATCATTAGTTCTCAGAAAGTGGGTCCAACTATTGCAGATGATATTAAAGACTCAGCTGTAATCTCTGTATTACTTTCTCTATTAGCTATTTTCTTATACGTGTTACTACGTTTTAGAAACATCGCTTATAGTGTTGGTTCGGTACTTGCTTTATCTGTGGATACCATTATCATTATCGGTTTATTCTCTGCTCTATGGGGCTTTGTTCCCTTCTCTTTAGAGCTCGACCAAGCCTTTATTGGAGCTGTTCTTACCGCTATTGGTTACTCTATCAATGATAAGGTGGTTATCTTTGACCGTATTCGTGAGTTCTTCCACCTTCATCCAAAACAGGATAAGAAGAAATTGTTTAACGA
>JAQWAN010000130.1 GCA_028707655.1 Bacteroidaceae bacterium | reverse complement strand
CCACATGATGGATAAAACTATAGAGCAATTAAGAGCCATTTCTGCTGTTGTACTACGTATCGAAGTGGAGAATAGTTCAAAAACAAAAGCACTACAAATAGCAACCGATTATATCGAAGAAAACAAGATCCATTATGATAACATCGTAATTATGGATGCAGACAACATAGTAGATCCTGATTTTCTGACTAAAATAAATAATGCCTTTGCAGCAGGATGCCAAACCATTCAGACACATCGTGTAGCAAAAAACTTGAATTCAGACATGGCTTATCTAGATGCCATTAGCGAAGAGATTAACAACTCTATCTTCCGTAAAGGACACACACAGCTCCATCTATCGGCTAGTCTGATTGGCTCTGGTATGGCCTTTACCTATCCTATCTTTAAGAAATACATCCGTTTAGCACACGAGGTGGGTTTCGACAAACAGCTAGAGATGCTTTTTTTACTCGATCATATCTTTATTGATTATTTAGAAGATATATATACCTATGATGAGAAATTGCGAAAGAGCTCCCAATTTTCCAATCAAAGACGCCGATGGATGGCCAACCAAGTATTTGGTTTCTCAACTGGCATAAAAAAATTGCCTATGGCATTGAAAGAACGAAATTGGGATTATTGCAATAAGCTACTACAATGGACAATGCTACCACGACTGATGTTAGTGGGATTTATCTTTATAGGAACTCTTTTGATGACTATCTACGACGTATCCCTTAACTTTCAGACTCTATTTTCACTCAAGTGGTGGTATTTATTAATTGTTCTTCTGTCCATCTTTTATTTCTCCATTCCTACTCATCTAAGAAACAAAAAACTAACCAAAGCATTCATTCATCTACCTCAGCTGTTTATACAAATGATCATCAATCTTTTCCGATTAAGTGGAGCCTTTAAACGCTTTATACACACCGATCACTCGGATGAGGAGGAGGAGAAAGAAAATAGTTTAGACTAAAACACAGAAATTATGGACTTTATAAACGCTTTATTTGGAAACGACAGTGGACTACAGCTCTTCAATCTCATTGATGCTATTATCTTTTTATTTGTAGCCATAGCTGTACTCTACTTATTTATTTTTGCACTAAAATCGTTAGGAGATAAAATAACAAAATATCCCTCTACCGATCAATTTTACAGCTATGCTGTAATCATACCCGCCTACAACGAAGATAGTGTGATTCTAAATTCTGTAAAGAGCTTTAAGAAACAAAACTATCCAACAGAAAAATATGATATTTTCGTGGCCACAAGACATATGAGCGACGAGACTGTTAGTGCACTAACGCAAGAGGGGGTTACCGTTATACCCATCCTCGAGCCAAAGACCTCTAAAACAAGAGCGTTACAATTAGCAAATGAATATATCGAACAGAACCAGCTCAAATATGACATTGCTGTTATTCTTGATGCCAACAATCTTGTAGACCCAATCTTTCTAAAGAAGATTAACGATGCTTTCTACGCAGGTTGTTCGGCCGTACAGACCCATCGTGTAGCCAAAAATGCGACCTCCAGTATTGCTATACTAGATGCAGTTAGCGAAGAAATTAACAATTCCATCTTCCGTAAAGGGCATACACAACTCGGCTTATCCTCTAGCTTAATAGGCTCTGGAATGGCTTTTGATTATGACCTATTCAATAAATGTATTCGCGAAATAAAGATGGGCGGTTTTGACAAGCAGATGGAGGTACTACTCTTAAAGAGTAATATCTATATTGAATATCTTAGCGATGTATATACCTACGATGAGAAAGTTAACAAAAGCTCACAGTTCTATAGCCAAAGAAAAAGATGGGTTAGTAGTCAATTCTCTAGCTTCTACTTTGGATTATTGTCCTTACCTAGAGCCATACTCTCTGGCAACGTAGATTATTGTAATAAGCTCATTCAATGGGCTATGCCTCCACGTGTCATCCTTTTAGGGCTCTCCCTATTATTTGCTGTTCTATTAACTCTACTCGATGTGAGTAATAGCTTTGCAACCATCTTATCCATTAAATGGTGGTGCTTATTTATTCTCCTTTTACTTACTTTTTCCATGGCAGTACCCGATTATTTAATCAATTCGAAATTGGTCAAAGCAACGATTAAAATTCCACTCTTATTTTTAATGATGTTTGCCAACCTATTCCGTGTCTTTAGTAAAAACAATCGAGAAGACGAGAAAAAATAAACAGGCACATAATAACACCTTGACCCAAGAGAAAGAGACTTTATCCTCACTTATTTGGTAGGACTTCCTTTTTTTTATACTAATCGTTTATTCAACAACTAAAAACAGAGCATATGTATATAGTAGAACTCCTATTTTGGATTAGCCTCAGCATTATTGTTTACACCTATTTGGGATACGGAATCGTGCTGTATCTACTGGTAAAAATAAAAGAACTTTTTTCTCCACGAAAAACAGGGCAACTACCCGATGAGTTACCAGAGATAACGCTGCTAATAGCTGCATTTAATGAGGAACTGGTGGTAGAGGAGAAAATGAAAAACTGCTCCTCCTTAAATTATCCAACAGACAAATTACATATCTATTGGGTTACCGATGGTAGTAACGACAATACGAATACATTGCTAGCCAACTATCCAGAAGTAACTACCCTATATGAACCTGCTAGAGAGGGAAAAACCGCTGCGCTAAACAGAGCACTACCCTTTATAAAGACACCATTTGTGGTCTTTACAGATGCTAACACCATGCTAAATGCCGATGCTATCCGAGAGATTGCCATCTGTTTTGTAGACGAGAAAGTTGGTTGTGTAGCAGGTGAAAAACGCGTTGCATTGCAAGAAAAAGGAAATGCGGCTACTAGCGGAGAGGGTATCTATTGGAAATATGAATCGGTACTAAAGGAACTCGATGCGCGACTGCATACAGCCGTAGGTGCAGCAGGCGAACTTTTTGCCATCCGCACCCATCTCTTTGAGACCATGGACAAAGATACACTACTAGACGATTTTATTCTTTCTTTACGCATTGTACAAAAAGGATATAAAATAGACTACTGCAGCAAAGCATATGCTGTGGAGGGTGGATCAGCAAGTATACGGGATGAAAAGAAAAGAAAAGTACGTATTGCAGCAGGTGGTATACAATCCATTGGCCGCTTAAAATCGCTACTAAACCCATTTAAACACGGCATACTCACCTTTCAATATGTTTCTCACCGTGTTCTTCGATGGTCTATTACCCCCATCTTGCTCTTTCTACTCTTGCCCATTAACATTGCATTAGTAGCACTGCATGCCGCACCTATCTATCTGTTTATTTTAGCCGCACAACTACTCTTTTATCTATTAGGTTTAGGAGGCTATTACCTATCTACCAAAGAGATTAAAAATAAAGTGCTCTATATACCCTACTATTTCCTATTTATGAATAGCTGTGTTATTGAAGGCTTTTTCTACGTACAAAAGAAAAAAGGAACCGGTGTATGGGAAAAATCTAAACGCGCCTAATCTTTAGCATTAAGTAGAACTTTAACATGGGAAAAGCTGCACTCAATAAGGTAATTAGTACCACCAATAAGATACCTGCAATAGTAGTTATCATACTCTCCATCATGGGCAGTTTTGGGCGATATTACGACCCAATCACCCATCCGTTTATGGCCTATCTAACAACTGTATTGCCTGTTCTTCTACTGGTCGACTTGTTCTTTTTCATCTTTTATATCTCTACGCGTCATAAAATCTATTGGCTCTGTCTAGTTGCTATACTTGCTAATTTTCAATACTTGCGAGCAATCTGCCAAATACAGTCTACTCCAGCAGAACAGGCCAATGATATCACCATCGCCACCTATAACGTGCATGGCTTTAGTAGAGATGGTATGGGGTATAGAGCTCGTAAAATAAATAATCTGATGCGCAGCAACAAGGTAGATATCATTTGTATGCAAGAGTTTAACGACAATCATTATTTCACGCTCGACAGTATCCGTAAAACATTTCAAGCATATCCCTATTATCACATTCCCAAAAACAATAAACAGAAAACACGCGTTGCCATTTTCAGTAAATACCCCATCGTACAACAGGTCTATCTATCCTTTGGAGATACCGACAACTGCGGACAATGGGTCGATATACTGGCAAAGGGGCAACAGTTCAGAGTATACAACCTACATCTACAAACCACTGCTATAGTAAAAAACAGTTACTTAAAGGGAAAACGGCTTATTGGAGAAGCCTCTGAACAAAGAAAAGCAATGGTACAACTGAACTATGGCATTGTAGATAATATCCAGATACGGTCGCAACAAGCAAGAGAAGTAGCAGAGAGCACCGACACCTGTCAATGGCCCGTTATTGTGAGTGGCGATTTTAATACCCTGCCCTCTACCTATGTCTACCACCTCTTTAGCCAACGGTTAAAAGATGGATTTATATCTTGTGGAAAGGGATATGCCTATAGCATCAACTCCTTCTTGCGCTTGCTACGCATTGACTATATTTTTCACAGTAACGATATAACAGGGGTACGCTATTACTCTTCTAATGAGCCATACAGCGACCATAACCCTGTTTTTATGCGTTACCGTTACCAAACAAACAAACAATCAAACTAAATAGTAAAAAAAATGGAACAAATCACCCATTATTTCCCCGCTTTAACACCATTACAGACGCAACAGTTTACAGCACTATACGATCTTTATAGCGACTGGAACACCAAAATAAATGTTATCTCTCGCAAAGATATAGAGAACCTATATGAACATCATATCTTACATTCACTAGGCATTAGTAAAGTGATACAATTTGTACCTGGCACCAAAGTACTCGATTTAGGTACAGGTGGTGGCTTCCCCGGTATCCCTTTAGCCATTTTGTTTCCGGATACACAATTTCATCTCATCGACAGTATTGGTAAAAAGGTGAAAGTAGCTACAGAGATAGCCACCGCCATTGGCTTAAAGAATGTAACCTTTAAACATGTATGCGGACAAGAGACAAAAGAGAAATTCGATTTTGTGGTGAGTAGAGCGGTTATGCCACTCAAAGACCTACTAGAGATCATCAAAAAGAATATTGCAAAAGAGCAAAAAAACGCACATCCTAACGGCCTTTTTTGTCTAAAAGGAGGAGAGATGACCGAGGAACTGTTGGTCATAAAAAGGAAGAAAATTGTCTATAACTTGAGTGACTATTTTGAAGAACCATTTTTTGAGACAAAAAAGGTTGTTTATGTCCAACTATAATCTATATTTGTGGTTATGAAAATAAAAAGATTTGAATTCAATATGTTTCCCGTGAACTGCTACGTGTTATCAGACGACACCAACGAAGCAGTCATCATTGATGCAGGATGCTATTATGAGGAGGAGAAACAGATTTTAAAAAAATATATCGAGACCAATAACCTAGTGGTCAAGCGACTACTGTGTACCCATCTTCACCTAGACCATATTTTTGGTAACGCTTTTATAAAGAGCACCTTTGGACTAGAGGCAGAAGCCAATCAATTAGATGAATTTTGGCTAGAGCAAGCGCCTAAGCAATCGAGAATGTTTGGCTTAGACCTAAAAGAGACGCCTCCTCCTATAAAAAAACATATTGATGATGGCGACAACATCACCTTTGGGAACACCACTTTAGAGGCTATACATGTGCCAGGTCATTCGCCTGGTAGTTTGGCCTATTATAGCCAAGCCAATAAATGTGTCTTCTCCGGAGACGTGCTGTTCCAAGGTAGCATTGGTAGAGCCGATTTAGCAGGAGGTAATTTTGATGAGCTGCGCGAGGCTATTTGTAGTCGTTTGTTTGTACTACCAGATGACACGGTGGTTTATCCCGGACATGGCGTACAAACAACCATTAAGGCAGAAAAGAACGATAACCCTTTTTTTAGATAAAAAAATCAGATACTATGAAAATCGATTTGTTAGCCACTAGGCATATTGGTATTCAGGAAAAGGACCTACCAGTCATGCTAAAAAAGATTGGAGTAAAAAGTGTAGAAGAACTAATCCGGAAAACCATTCCGGAGAATATTTTATTGCCCAAATCATTGGACTTACCCGCCCCTTTAACAGAGCGCGCTTTTTCCGAAGAGATGCAAAAGATAGGTGCGGAGAATGAAATATTTACTTCCTACATTGGAATGGGGTGGTATGACACCATAACACCTGCCGTTGT
>JAQWAN010000129.1 GCA_028707655.1 Bacteroidaceae bacterium | reverse complement strand
CAAAGGAGTGGCGCATCTATCCGCTTTACGGGCACCATATCCTGTGCAAAGACAAGCATAGGTAGCCATAAAAAGAGAAGGCATCCATATATTCTATTTCTTCTGTCTATCATATTTCTCCTTATCATACAACATGGTTTCGAAGAGCAACGTAGCTAAACGCGCACCTCCACGAAAATTAATATGGGTATAATCGTAATTGGCTAACGAGGGTTTAGCATGTACAAACGTGGCCATACTCCCTTCGCCACCCATGCCTTCGAACATGTTCCAAAAAGCAATACGAGACTCGTAAGCTATTTGTTGTTGGTAGCGGACCATACTCTTTACCCCCTTCATGGTAACAAATGTACCCTGCTCATTTTTAACATCTCTATCCCCCACCGACAAGAGCAAAAAGCCCGCCTGTGGAAAACCTTTTTTTAGATGCGCAATGGCATTTACCATACGTTTCTGGTAGTAGTCGTAATTGGTGCGACTCTTAGTCACCACATTCAATCCATATTCTAGAATAATTAAATCGTAGGGGCGCAGTGCATTCAGCTGTTGTAGCATAGTTAGTGGGAAATGAGAAACAGTGAAGCCCGCACTTCCTCTAATAGCAAAATTATCTAACACAATACCATCATTTCCCTCCATCGATACACCATAACATTTTAGTGTGGGCGATGCAGGCAATTGCCAACGCACTTTACCCATCTTACCCCATACGGTGACCTGCTCCATCTTCTGTGTGGCACGTAGCGTATGCTTCTTACGCTTACCACCATTCAATCGAGAGGAGATAACTAGCGGCTCTTCGGCCAGATAAAACAGCGAGGATTGTGCACAAGAATCGAGTCGTGTGCCATAAGAGGTCTGTCCTTTTAGTTGAACAACAGCCGCTTCTTTGGGGATAAAATAGGAGCCCGATAAAGTGCTATATTTTGAATAGAAGCTAGCGGTATCGGTAGAAAAATGGCTCTCCCATCCTTTAAAGAAATGGCGCACCGTTTTGCGAAACCCATAGGTAGGCGATGTGATGCCCACAAACCCTACACCACAACCACCATATTTATCTTGCAGCAGATTTCTTAAATCGCCAGTAAAGATATCTCCCTCAATAAAGGAGTCGCCAATAACGGCAATACGAATGGGTTGTTTTCTCTTTTTAGCCGCATCCACTGCCCTATAAAAGGGCTGCATACCACGTTGGGTTGAATCGGCATAGTCCACAATACAACTCATCCCCTCTTTACAGCTATCCACTTTTTCTTTTTGTGGCGGGGGTGGCGGCAAAGGCAACTCCGCACTTAGTTCGGTCTCTTCGGGAGAGAGTGGTTGCACCAGCACATCCGAGAGCAATTCTACTTTTTTGAGCGGCACGTCAAAAACGGTAACAGAGGGAAGCAATCCCATAAACAGAAGTATGCCTAACAGAGAACAAGCAAAGACGGGTGTCTTCGATATATAATTTTTCATAAATTAAAACCTTTTTTCAGTGCACAAAGATAAGGATTATAACGAAACAGCTAGTAAAATTGTCTATTTTTGTAATCATACGTTTTCTGGCTTTACCTAAAACCAATAGAAGCCTACTCTTTGTCTACGCCAAGCCTGAAAAAGTAGTGCTAAAAGCGTGTCGCAAAGGAAGGAACTCTGCATACTGCAGAGGCGGTAGAAGAAACAAATCTGCAAGATTTTGTGTAAAAAGAGAGAAGAATTATGTTGTAAAATATAATAAAAACTAAAATTCACCGCATTTGTTGCTATTTGAACTACATTTGTAATGAACTAAAATAGATAATCATGGTAAAAATAAAAAAAGAGGCCGCATTAAACTATCATTCTTGTGGTAAACCTGGTAAGATTGAGGTGGTCCCTACTAAACCCTATAGTACACAAACGGACCTTTCTTTAGCCTACTCACCAGGAGTAGCAGAGCCCTGTTTAGAAATTGAAAAGGACCCAGAAAACGCCTATAAATATACTGCAAAAGGAAATCTTGTAGCAGTAATCTCTAATGGAACAGCTGTTTTAGGATTAGGTGATATTGGTGCACTCGGTGGAAAACCGGTTATGGAGGGTAAAGGACTTCTGTTTAAAATCTATGGTGGCATCGATGTTTTTGATATTGAGTTAGACGAAAAAGACCCCGAGAAATTTATTCAAGCTGTAAAAGCGATTGCACCAACCTTTGGTGGTATCAATCTAGAAGATATAAAAGCGCCCGAATGTTTTGAGATTGAGCGCAGACTAAAAGAGGAGTTAGACATTCCAGTAATGCACGACGACCAACATGGTACGGCCATCATTTCTAGTGCTGGTTTACTTAATGCTTTGGAAGTAGCCGGTAAAAAGATTGAAGAGGTAAGAGTCGTTGTTAATGGTGCGGGTGCATCGGCCACCTCTTGTACCAAATTATATATAAAGCTAGGTGTCAAGAAAGAGAATATCCTAATGCTCGATAGCAAAGGGGTTATCACAAGCGATAGAGAAAACCTTACGGAAAACAAACGTTTCTTTGCAACAGAGCGACGAGATGTACATACCCTAGAGGAGGCCATCAAAGGAGCTGATGTATTTTTAGGCCTTTCAAAAGGAAATGTTTTGTCGCAAGATATGGTGCGTAGCATGGCTAAATCGCCTATCGTATTTGCCCTTGCCAATCCGGTTTCTGAAATCTCTTACGAGGATGCAATGGCCTCTCGACCAGATGTGTTAATGTCTACAGGACGTTCCGACTATCCCAACCAGATAAATAATGTAATTGGTTTTCCCTATATCTTCCGTGGTGCACTAGACACACATGCCACCACCATTAACGAAGAGATGAAGCTAGCGGCGGTACATGCCATTGCCAATTTGGCCAAACAACCAGTACCTGAAATTGTTAACTCCACCTATCATGTTAATAACTTTAGCTTTGGACCTAGCTATTTTATTCCAAAACCAGTAGATCCACGACTCATTACAGACGTCTCTATGGCGGTAGCTAAAGCTGCTATTGCATCGGGCGTTGCACGCCACGTTATTCAAGACTGGGATGCTTATCGTCTACAACTAAAAGAGTTGATGGGACAAGAGAGTAAACTAACCCGACAACTTTACGATACAGCAAGAAGAGACCCACAACGTGTTGTCTTTGCAGAGGGTAATCACCCTAATATGCTAAAAGCAGCGGTGGAGGCCAAAGCAGAGGGCATCTGTCACCCTATCCTTTTAGGTAATGATGAGCAAATTAAGAAACTATCTAGCGAGCTCAAGCTAAACATGGAGGGCATTGAGGTGATCAATCTACGCGATGATAAGCAAAATGAACGACGCGAAAACTATGCGCGTATCTTATCGGAGAAAAGAGCTAGAGAGGGTGCTACCTTCCAAGAAGCCAATGACAAGATGTTTGAGTGTAACTATTTTGGTATGATGATGGTAGAAACAGGCGATGCGGATGCCTTCATCACGGGTATCTACACCAAATATTCTAACACCATTAAAGTGGCTAAAGAGGTAATTGGTATTCGTGAGGGACTGGACCATTTTGGTACAATGCATATCCTTAATTCTAAAAAAGGTACCTATTTCTTAGCAGACACGCTGATTAATAGACATCCAAACACAGATACATTGATTGACCTAGCTAAATTAGCCGAACAATCGGTTCGTTTCTTCAATCACGAGCCTGTTATAGCTATGATCTCCTATTCTAACTTTGGATCGGACAAAGAGGGAAGTCCTAAGAAAGTACACGAAGCTATCAACTATATGCACCAAAATTATCCAGAGCTAGCCATTGATGGTGAGATGCAGGTTAATTTTGCAATGGACAGAAAACTACGAGATGCTAAATATCCATTTACACGTCTGAAAGGAAAAGATGTAAACACACTTGTTTTCCCTAACCTTAGCTCCGCTAATACTTGCTATAAGTTTATCCAAGCCATGCAGCCAGAAGCTGAACTCATAGGACCTATCCAGATGGGACTAAACAAGCCTATTCATTTTACGGATATTGAGAGCTCGGTAAGAGATATTGTGAACATCACTGCTATTGCTACCATTGATGCCATTGTTGAGAAAAAGAAAAAGAATAACTAATCTATAAAAATAAATGGTTGTGATAAGCATGCTTATCACAACCATCTTTTACACCAATGAAAAAATCTTTATCTACCCCACAGATGATATTACTAGCCATTGCTTGGATAGTTTTATGCTTTATTGTTTTAACCTCTGCCAAAGAGATTAACGGTCCGGTTATCTTATCGGTTATTATGTCGGGCTGTTTAGTAATGATACCTATCTATAAATCGTTCAAAAGAAAAAAGTAAGCACTCGTCACTTTTTGGAAAGAAACTTTAAGAGAGAGAGTTGTTTGTATATATTCTAGCGTAAAAACAACAAGTGCTCACCATTTTTTAAAAAAAGAAATGGGTAAAAGATAAGCCACTAGAAAAAATAGCAACTATCCAAAGTAGCAATAGCAACCATTTTACCCAAGTAGCCATCGGTCTCCAATGAAAGAGTTGACGCAACAGGGCAAACAAAAAGCCAAACAGTGGTATGGCTAACACCATTAAGAAAGAGGAGCCAAACAAGATGTTTTGATCTAATGGTAAAGAGCAAACAGAGATAGAGCTGTTGGCAATGAAAGGCAGTGCACCCAATGCTGCAAAACTACCGCCTGCAAAGAGCAGACTAAATAGTGCTATAAAAAGTGCACCTACGGCATAGATTACAGCAAGTAAAAGTGGGAAACAAAAAATAGCCAATAGAATCAAAAAGACTTTTTTAAAGGTAGCAGAGCTATCCTTTTTTAGATGTGCATTCATCTGTTCATATCCACTTCTTACCGTTTCGCCAATACTCTCCACTGTGACCATCTTACCATGCATACGCAACTTATCTGTGGCTGTTTTTGCCTCGGGTATTACAATCATTGCAATGACATATATAATAAGTGGAGCGCCATATCCTAATAGAGCAAACACAATAAAGGCAATACGTATCAAGGTAACGTCCCAACCTAAATAGGCTGACAAACCGCTACATACTCCTCCTAAGATTCTATTATCTGGGTCGCGAAACCATTTCTTGGCATTAATATAGGTCTTCTTTGAACCGCTACTCTCCTCCTCTTCCGATGCAGTGCTTTTCGATTGACGAGAAGCATGTGCTGCGTCAGACTCCGAGTCGAACTCCTCTGGATTTCCCATACGCTCTATCACCTCTTTTACATAGGCAATCTCTATCACCTGAGAACCTTTAGCCAGTTTAGCATTAAAGTGCTCGGCTATTCGTGTCTCTAAATCGTGAACAATCTCGTTACCACCCTCTTCATGCTCGTAATATAGATGCAGATTGGATAGATAATTATTTAATAGTTGATAGGCATCTTCGTCTATACAAAAGACACTACCTCCTAAATTAACGGTTACTGTTTTTTTCATATTCTTACTTATTAATTTGTCGTTTTTTCTGTGGATACTAGAAAGACTATAGCTGTTTCTAATTTTACTGCTACCATCATTTTTCTGCTACAATCATTTACGATTCTTTAACCATAGTTGTTTCTGTAACGGTTGTTCTTTTTGCAGGCTTTACGGTTGCAGTTGTTTTTTCTGCTGTGGCTGCTGCCTCCGATTCTGTTGTTGCTGCTGCATCTATTGTTACTGCTTTTTCTGCTCCCGCTGTATCTACAATTGTTGCATCTACTGCTGCTTTATCTACCGCTGTTGGTGCCGTGGTTGGTGCCGCTGCCGGCGTACCTTTAATATGTGCAACCGTGGCTGTTAAATCGTCCCACGATTTCTCTAACTCATTTAACAACAACTCGCCTTGTTGGGTTAAGCGATAATATTTACGTGGGGGACCTTGCGTAGATTCTATCCACTCATAGGTTAACTGCTCGTCATTCTTAAGGCGCGTGAGCAAAGGATAAAGGGTACCCTCTACAATAATCAACTTGGCTTTTTTTAATCGTTGAATAATATCTGAAGCATACGATGGCTCCCGATATAAGATCAACAAAATACAATATTCCAGTATTCCTTTTCGCATTTGCGACTTCATATTATCTACATTCATTGCTTTATTCTTTAGGATGGATCAAATATATACATTTATATGGTACTATGTTATGCATAGTACATATATTATATATTATTTAGATAATAGAAGGTCAAAAGTATTAAAAC
>JAQWAN010000128.1 GCA_028707655.1 Bacteroidaceae bacterium | reverse complement strand
CCAATAATGCTACCAATCACATCAGATTTAGCTATTCCAATGCTACCTGGTAAGAAGTCGTCGCTATAAAATTTCATTTGTGGTTCAATGAAAAGACCTATTCTGTTACTGATAGACCAGAGTCCTTGTAAACCTAGATTGAATCCTGTTGTATAGGGATTGTCTTTTCGACTAACATACGACATGTTTAAACCTGCTGAGGCTATTAAATCGAATTTTCTTGTTGGGTTATAGCCATAAAGCATAGAGTTTAGATTGAGTAGATAGTCAATTGACAACGAAGCATTTTTTCGGTGTCCCTCTTCTAATCCCTTAAGACGGAAAAATCCAGCCTCCGCACTTAGTCGGATACCCGATGTTGGATTAATCCATTTACCTACACTAATTCCTGTTTTAGGTCCGATACACTGTAGTTCGTCGGTAGACGATGTAATGATAGGTGCTTGTAATCCTCCGTAAATGGAGAAAAACAGGTTGTTTAAGAGTGATTTCTTGGTAAACGCTGGTTCTTTTTTATTTGCGGCTCTATAGTTTGCAGCGTGATACAATAAACCAATGTTTAACTCTGCTAACACATTAGAATGTGGTGAGAAAGTGTTTACCTCTACGTTGTTGTGATAGACATTGATGCGTGGTTCTACAAAAAAGTTGGTTGTGCTGTTCATACGGAAATTGCCTTGAAATCCAATGCCAGCTCCCCATGTCCCCTTTTCATCTCCTTGATGATGTTGATAAGCATAGGTTACACCAGGGGTTAACCAAAAACTTGCTTTCTCGTCGTTATGATAATAATTGAAAAAATTATTTAAGTTAATAAGATAGTCTAAACCACCTTGAATAATTCCGTAACGTGTTTTTTGAGCGGTTGCTTTGTCTGTTTGTGATAAAGCTGCTCCAAGTGAAAAACGTGCACCAAAGAGAGGAGAGAACCATTTTCCTATAGCAACTTTTCCAATTGGTCCCATTCTTTTAACCGTTCCGCTCAGGTCATTTAAATTCTTGTTGAGTAGAGTGTTTACTCCCATGGAGATGGAGAGGAAAACATTGTCCTTAAGGGAGCTATTTTGAAATGGTGATTTTGCTTTTCGTGCTATTGTTGGAACAAAATGATGCGTAATACCTACCTGTAAACCGGTACCCAAGTTATATCCCCTTGCATTACTCGATTGGCGATCGAGGTTATCGGTATAAAGATATAGTCGCGGTTCCAAAAAGAAATCGCTACAAGGGGTGAGATACCATTTGGATTGTAAACCAAAATGCATATTACCTACATGTGCTCCGACTCCATTGACTTTCGTATAGTCGTAACCCAATCCAACAGTTCCTAATAGTTCCCATTTCCGGTCTTTGTTATATCCCCAGCCTAGTGCAGAAATGTTCATGAGATAGTCTACGCTTAGTCCTATCATTTTTAGTTTGTTCGATTCTACATTATCATTCTCTAATAAGCCAATGGCAATACCAGCTCTAACTCCATGAACAGGAGTGAGCCATTTACCAATATAACTATTCACCTTTACCCCCTTTTTACGTAGATGAAGGAAGGAATTGTCTCCCGCTACATCATCCGTTAGTAGAGGTTCAAGTGAAAGGGTGAAGAAAGAATGACTCTTTAATCCCTCCTCTTCACTTATAGGGAAGGTTTCACTTTTGGGCCACTGCTGAAGGACGTGTTTTAATGCACTTTCTCTTTCTTGTGCCACAATGGTTTGTGTTGTTAATAAAACAAAACAGGCTACAAGTATATTTCTTATTGTTGGATATAGTTTCATGTTGTACAAGTTTCCTACAGTTATTTAATTTGTTGTTCCTCAGGTAATAAGTCGATAACATCTCCATCGATCTTTGCTATTTCTTTCAGCGATGGGTCTAATTCAAAGGCCACTTCAATGTAATAATAGGCTTCGCTTGTTTTATCTAATCGATTAGCTGCAACTGCTTTCAAATAGTTTTCTACACCTGTTGTTCCTTTTAGTGCTTTAGCTTTGTTCCATGCTGCTTCATTACTTTTCATCGCAAGTAACATCACAACCTCATTAATAGGACTTGTGGCAGCCACCTCTTTATAGTAATTCTCGTAATAGCCATTGTATATCTCTACAAAGGGACGAAGATCTTTAAAATAGGTTTCTGTTTCTGGTTTAAGTGACAAAACAGAATCGGCAGTGGAGTAGGCTCCATTTTCTAAAAGCGTAATGGTTTGATTATAAATAATCGCATTTGGTGCATCTTTGCTTACAAAAGGTGCTAAGAAATTATTATCATATTCTCCCTTCGCAATCTTAATAACTGCCAATTCATTAGCAGCATAGATGAATTTAGGATAGCATTCTAAGGCCTCTTTACAGATCTGTTCTTTATCAACATCCTTTTGTAGCATCATTCGATAAAACTCATAACGTGTGAGTTTTTTATAATCTTTCTGATGCAGCTCTACAATCTCCTGGTCGGTTAGATTTCTAAAGACAGAGTAGTAATAGCCATATTTCACCTTCCTTAGTTGTGGTAGATATTTATCTTTTAAGAGCTTATAGAGGGGTAATCGTTTAATTGCATAGTATAAATGGTCTACATTTTTATACTTCTTAATTAATCCCTTTATTTTATTAGCCTGTTCTATTAACGAATCTTTAACAAGAAGATCGGCCACGTCGTTCCATTTAGCCACTTCTCCTGTAGCATTTACCTCAATCAGTTTTCGGGTGCTTGCATTAAGTGAAGAAAGAATTTGTTGAGAGGCTTTTTCTGTACGTCTTTGCGATAATCGCTTGTTGAATCGATAACCACCCTCTGGTGAGGAAATTCCTGTTATCTCAAATCGTTGCAGTGTAGCATCCATATCCATCTCAATGCTTTTTAGCTCATTGTTTAGTTTTGCTAGTTCCTTTATGTTGTTTGGATTGGAATTGTCTATTTCTGCTTTACCGAGTTTAAAGGTAATGTTTGCTTCTCCATTGGTGTCTCTTAACTGCATCTCAGGACGTGGAATATAATTTTTTTCCTCTATTGAATGCGTGTTAAACGAATAATCTAGAAAACGTAAAGGATTGATTGTTCCTTGCGCAATGGAGAATGTATCTGCTAGTAGAATAGCATTGTAGTTTTCTAAAGAGATAAAGACATCCGCACGATATGCATCGTTGACCTTCATGATGTACAAAGAGTCATGGTATAGAATCATATCACTTTTTCTTGTACTAGTAACCTTCGTTTGAATGTAAGATGCTAATGGGTCTTGGGATAAATCAAATCCATACATACGTTTTTGCGTTCTAGTATACTCTTTTCCATCAAAAACAATCGGTTTGAGGTGAACTGTTTTTTTTGTGCTGATGTTATAAATGAGTGGTTGGATAATTAAACGTGTACCCGATTTAAATAATTCTTTGGGAACGGGAACTCTAGTCTTTAAATGGAAGTAATTACCCTTTATCTCAATGTCCGTTGGTTCTGGTATAACTTTGTTCTTTACGCGACTAACAATAAGTACTTCATCGATTTGAACCACGTCTGTGTCTAGCTTGATGTTGATTCGTTGTCTTCCATTTACATTAACCGTTTTCTCTTTATGTCCTACATGTGAGAAAACAAGTACGCCTGTTTGACTTATAATCGTATTGTAAAAGCCATAATCGTCCGTAGTGGCTACGGAGAGATTATTCGATTTATCTTTAATGTTTACACCTATAATGGGATTACCATTCTCGTCCGTAACTTTACCTTGAATACGAATGTTTTGCGCTTGTAGCGTTTGAAATAGAGTGGAAAGGAATAAAATAGCTACACTAAATAATAGCTGAATAGCTCTATGGTTTTTCTCTTTTTTCATATGATTGTTTCTATTCAATTATCTAATAATGTAACTAAAGGATAATCCTAATTTTATAGGAGCAAGTGTCTTTATGTTGTCGTTGTTTACTTCTGGCATTGGTTCATCATCCGACCATTTTTTTTGTTTGCAGTTTAAATAACCTAAACCAATAACAGCTTCTATATTCCAGCGTTCCCCTATTAACCAAGAATAACCGCAGGTGGCTCCAAATGTGATGAAGTTTCCTTTGTAATTGGTGTCGTTTAGAGAAACACTATATTCTGCCATTCTTGAGGCCAACCCTACAAAGGGGCCTGCTTGTGGTCTTTTAAACCAGTAGCGAGCTTCTGGTTCTATGGAAAAATGAAAATTCTTAAAGGACCCGATTTTAACAGGACTGGCTGATACATTAACACCTAACGAAATTCGTTTACTTAGGAAGAACTCTCCACCAATGTTAGGAGATGCAATGGCCCATTCAAGGGCGTTTGTTTTAATTGCAATTTTTTGTGCAAAGGTAGAAGTGGTAATTAGTGTAAACAGAACAACGATAATAGGGATTATTCTTTTTGTCATCTCAATAGTAATGCTAGTTGGTAATTCTTAAATTGTTCTTGAAAAAATATCAGCAAATGTACAAAATATATAGTCCAATGCTTATTTATGAACGATAAAAAACAAAGAATAAGAAAATATTTACATAAAACGTGTTATTTTTTACTACAATTATTATTACTTCTTTTTGGTTTCCAGGATAATAAGGTAGGACGTATAGCTTAAAAACGCTGTATGAAAGCCGTGTTTTACATAGTTTTCAGGATAATAGGATGTATAGTGTATTTCTCCTGTTTATTGGTGCAATAGCTCTTTTTGTTCACTTGTATTAGAGATGTAACGATTGTATAAGGCAGAAAGTAGAGGGTCTTATTACCATAAGGGCTAAAAAAAAGGACAAAAAAAAGGGAACCAATAAATTGATTCCCTTAGAGCGAAAGACGGGACTCAAACCCGCGACCCTCAGCTTGGAAGGCTAATGCTCTATCAACTGAGCTACTTTCGCAAATAAAAATATGTGGGCAAAGATGGATTCGAACCACCGAAGTCGAAAGACAGCAGATTTACAGTCTGCCCCATTTGGCCACTCTGGTATTTGCCCCAATACCGCAATTTTTACAAGATCTATCGCTATTCCTCTCAATTGCGATGCAAAGATACAGCTATTTTTTTAATCTCCAAATAAAATCAACCATTTTTATTGCAGTAATTGCACCTTCGTCTCCTTTATTTCCCAATACACCGCCGCATCTATCTTCTGCTTGTTGTAGCGTATTTGTCGTGATTAGGCCATAAATAACTGGCGTATTGGTTGTTGCGTTAATTCTTGCAATGCCTTCTGTTACGCCCATGCATACATAATCAAAGTGTGGTGTATCTCCTTTAATTACACAACCTAAAGTAATAATAGCATCAAATTTTTTACTCTCTTCCATTTGGTGAGCAGCAAAAGTTAGTTCAAAGCTCCCTGGAACAAATGCAATAGTGATATTTTCATCTTTTGCTCCGTGCTTTTTTAAAGTGTTTACAGCTCCTTCTAGAAGTTTACCTGTAATATTCTCGTTCCATTCTGATACAGCTATGCCAAATCTCATGTTCTCTGCAGAGGGCACTTTAGATGGGTCGTAGCTAGATAGGTTATGAAAAATTGTTGCCATGGTCTATTATTTTTTGAGTTAAAAAAAAGCTGCTTTTAATAAGCAGCTTTTCATATATAAGGAATATCGCTTATTTTTTCAATAAGGTAGCGCGCTCAATGTACTTATCCATATCGCCAGCTAAAGGTGATTTAAAATAATCGTTTTTGATAGTAGTGTATGTTTCAACAGCTTCTGCAAATTTGCCTAGTTTTTCATAAAGAAGACCGGCTTTTTTTAAGAATACAGGACTGATAGCAGCATTGTCTGCTTTATCTGCAGCTTTCAAATAGGCATCTAATCCTTCGTCAAGCTTATTTAGATTCACATAGCAATCACCCATTAAACCGATAGTAGCAGGGCTAATCATTTCGTCTGAAGCACTGAAATCACTTAACAAATCAATAGCCTCTTTGTAGTTACCCAATTGTGCATTACAAATTCCTGCATAAGCTTTCGCTAGATTAGCACTCTTGGTACCACTAAACTCATCTGCTATTTTGATAAATCCCATGTAACCAATTGAGTCGCCGTTTAGTGCTTTCTCAAAATTATCTTGACCAAGATAGGCTTCTCCTCTAAAGATTGCTTCAGCAGCCATTTTCTCTTGTGGGTCAGTGATATAATGCTTGTAGCTAAAACCACCAGCGATAACTACAATAACTGCAACAAATGCAGAAATAAT
>JAQWAN010000002.1 GCA_028707655.1 Bacteroidaceae bacterium | reverse complement strand
AAAAGCTTAAGCCTGGCATAGGCGTGCTATTTTCCAAGTCAAAGTTTTTTATCATTATCTTTCTTGATATACTCTACAAAACTATAGGCATGGAGATGTTTGTCATCTTTCTGGCGATCATCTCTACTGTTCTCTTTCCAAATAGCTTTATCTATCGTTGGGAAAAAGACAGTAGCCTCTTTTCCTGAGTCATAGATGTGTGTGATATACAGGGTGTCTGCACTTTTCATTGCCTTTTTGTAGACACTAGCCCCCCCAATAATAAATACCTCTTCCTCTTTTTGGCAGCTCATCAAGGCTTGCTCTAGGGAGAGAAATGTCTCTGCATTTGCAATATGCAGCTCCTCTTTATGTGTGAGCACAATATTTCGTCGGTTGGGTAAGGCTCCTTTGGGTAGTGAGTCGAATGTTTTTCTTCCCATGATTATTGTGTGCCCCGTAGTGAGCTGTTTAAAATGTTTCAAATCGTTTGGCAACCAGTATAATAATGCATTACCTTTTCCAATTCCATTGTTTTCTGCAATGGCAACAATAATCGATATTTTCATTTTATATGCGTATGCTAGGTGAATAAATTAGACGGCTACCTTTCCTTTGATATGCGGGTAGGGGTTATAGTTTGTTAGCTTAAAATCTTCATATTTGAAATCGAAGATATATTTAATCTCCGGATTAATCTCTAGGGTTGGCAGGGTGCGTGGTGTACGCGTTAGCTGTAGTTCTACTTGCTCAAAATGGTTGTTGTAGATATGTGCATCTCCCAAGGTATGTACAAACGTACCAGCCTTTAAACCAGTAACCTGTGCTACAATCTGTAAGAGTAGTGCATAAGAAGCAATATTAAATGGAACCCCTAAAAAGATATCCGCACTACGTTGATATAGTTGCAGACTAAGTGTACCATCTACCACATAAAACTGAAAGAGTATATGGCAAGGTGGTAGTTTCATTGTTGGTAAATCGGCTACGTTCCAAGTGCAAACAAGCATCCTTCTTGAATTGGGGTTGGATTTAATGGTCTCAATCACCTCTTTTATTTGGTCAATATGTCCTCCCTTATAATCGGGCCAAGAGCGCCATTGATAGCCGTAGATATGTCCTAAATCGCCCTTCTCATCTGCCCATTCATTCCAGATCCGTACATTATTATCCTGTAGGTATTTTATATTGGTATCCCCCTTCAGGAACCATAATAGTTCATGTATAATCGATTTTAAATGGAGCTTTTTAGTGGTTAAGCAGGGAAAGCCTTCGCTAAGGTCAAATTTCATTTGATAGCCAAAGATACTTTTTGTTCCTGTTCCTGTTCGGTCTCCTTTAAAATGGCCCTCGTTCATCACTTCTTGTAGTAAGTCGATGTATTGTTTCATGTGTAAGATGTTTATATGCTATTAGAATCTACAAAACTACAAAAAAAAAGGATATCTAGGAGAAAAATCTAAAAATGATAGTTGGCTAATGTGTTGTAGTTGTATTTCTCAAATACTCAACCAGCAGGCCAATAAACACTCCTCCCACAATTAAGATATGAAGAATAATAGTGGTATTAAGTTCTGCCGCTAGAGTAGTAAGCAGCGATGTATCTTTAAACGTGAGTTGGAAAAAGTTGTATGTTTTTGAGAAGAGGTTAACAAAAGCATTGGTACCATCTAATAGAAAGAATAAAAGCAGGCATGTGCCATAGCTAATAACCTCCCATAGTCTGCCATTGTATTGTCTTTTCTGATCTATTTGTTGCATCACCTTTTCTGAAAAGCCATTATCTTCTATCTCTTTTGTATGGCTTTTAAAAAACGATCTGAGCAATTCATCCTCTTTTTTATTTTTCATATCCATTCTGTTTTAAATAAGTTGCCATTTTCACTTTACCTCTAGAAATATGCGATTTTATACTTCCCTCCGGTATCTTTGTGATAGCCGCAATATCTTTTATGCTGAGATCTTCGATATACCGTAGCATAATACATGTCCGTTCTATCTCTTTTAATCCTTTTAACGAGGCATAAACATCTAGTTGTGTATCTACATCTTTTGTTTCTATATGCATCTTATACGCCGCCTCTGAGGTGTCGAGATTATTGTACACCTTTCTACTTCTAACCTCATCGTAGAACACATTATAGGCAATACGATAGAGCCATGTAGAGAAAGAAGAGCGTTTATTAAAGTGTTGGATATTTTTATAAGCTTTGATAAAGGTCTCTTGTGCTAAATCGTCGCTCAACGATTCATTGCCTACTGTTTGATGGAGAAAAAAGCGTCGAATGGGCGATTGATATTTCTTTACCAATGTATTGAATGCGCTAACTCTATTGAATACAACAATCTGAGTTATCAACCAAAAGTCATTCGGACTATTCATCTTTTATGAATTTCTGTTTGGAGTCTCTTCGTCAATTATTTCTATATCCGTAATCCAATTATCTGATTTTGTGTTATTAGGTACCGAACAGCCGGCATCTGTTTTAGGCTGTTCCTTAGTTGTAGTTGTTTCTTTCTCTGTTGGGTTAACTGGAGTAGTAGATGTTTTTTCCTCATTTGTTGGTCTACAACTAAAGTAAACCACAATTTGGGAGAGACCTACGCAGATGATAAGAAATCCAGTCCATGCAATACTTTCGTCTACTAAGCCCCATAGTAAACCTGTAAGACCCACGCCGATTCCCGTTAGTTTGATACCACGCGCCAAGAGGCTCTTATCAATCTTTTCTTCGTTTTCCTCTTTTTTGATATACTCCTTTGGAAGAGGTACACCAGCTTCTAAGGCTTTCATGAGTAGCTCGTTAGTCGCTTTTCTTTTTTTGTGGAAATAGATGAGTATGATACCTAAAATTACTATAGGTACTAGAAAAGCAAGTAGTGTTGCTATAATTGGTAATGCTAACATAATGGTAAATATTTAGGTCGTTATTATTAATAGTTGTCTGTTAGACGGTATAAGTATATGATTTGGTTGCAAAAAGTGGTTTTTTTTTCTTCTTTATGCAGAAAATATTTTTATAGTGTATCTTTGTAGCCAAATTAATGTGTAAAAACAATCTATACCGTCCTATGAAATTGCCCCAAGTCTTCATCGATCAAACAAAGAAAAATATAGGTGCTGCATCTTTTGAAAAGTTAGCCGCTGCGCTTCAGCAAGAAACGCCTATTAGTATTCGTTTCAATGAAGCAAAAATAACAAAAGAAACCTATTCGGAGAAATATTTACCAGTTAATTGGGCTAAAACCGGTGCATATATTCCTTTGCGTCCCACTTTTACTTTTGACCCCCTGTTTCATGCAGGTTGTTATTATGTACAAGAAGCCGCTTCTATGTTTCTAGAGCAAGCCATTAATCAATATGTTCCTTCCGATTGTATAGCACTCGACTTATGTGCTGCACCTGGAGGAAAATCAACACATCTAATCTCTTTGTTGTCTTCCAACAGTCTGCTCGTTTCTAATGAAGTGGTACGTGTACGTTCTCGCATATTGGCAGAAAATATGATTAAATGGGGGCGTCCAAATGTTGTGGTCACCAATAATGACCCAGCCGATTTTAAGGCCCTGCCCTCCTTCTTCGACCTGATAGTAGCCGATGTGCCCTGTTCTGGTGAGGGGATGTTTAGAAAAGACCCCGCTTCCATAGCGGAGTGGAGTGCAGAGAACGTAGCTATTTGTGCACAACGGCAACGTCGTATCTTAACCGATGTTTGGGATTCTCTTAAACCAGGTGGCTTGTTGATTTATAGCACCTGCACCTATAATCTCGCAGAGAATGAGGAAAATATAGCATGGCTGATGGAGCAGTTCTCGGCAGAACCCTTGCTATTAACCATACCCGATAGTTGGAATGTTACGGGTAATTTAGTAGATGCTGCTATACCTGTATATCACTTTTTTCCACATAAGACGGCAGGAGAAGGTTTCTTTTTAGCGGTGTTGCGTAAACCCTTTGCAGCTGTTGCAGAACAGCACCTATCCCCTCGGAAGAGGGCCGATAAACGTGCAAAGAAAAATGCGATGCGGGAGAAACAAGAGGCCTGTCCTGCAGAAATAGCCAATTGGTTACAAGCACCAGCATCCTATCTGTTAACCAATCAAATGGGGCGTGTTACCGCTTTTCCTCGTTGTCATAGCTCTTTGTTGGAGCAACTAAAAGCCCTGCGTATTTTGCATGCAGGAATTGAATTAGCAACGATCAAGGGTAAGTCCCTTATCCCAGCGCATGCATTAGCCATGAGTACACAACTCTCTCCCACAGCCTTTGCTCGCGTAGAATTAACCTTTAGTCAAGCCCTCTCTTATTTGCGAAAAGAAAGTTTTGCGGTAAGCGACACAGCTCCAAAGGGCTATCTGTTGCTAACCTTCAATGGTATTCCACTAGGCTTTTCAAAAAACATAGGCAATCGTGTTAATAATTTGTATCCTAATGAATGGCGTATACGGAGTGGATATACCCCCAATGAGATACGTTGTTTGCTCTCTAAATAAGTTAGGAGAAACATTTAGTCACTAGAATAGCCCTTTCTCCCTGTTGTTTTAACAAAAAAACATAATCTACATGTCTATTAAGTCACAAAAAAATATCATCTTTGCAACATGATATTGATGAATACGTTAACAACCATATTTCAAGGTTTAATTATAGGAATTATAGTTTCCGCCCCATTAGGTCCTGTTGGAGTTTTGTGTATACAGCGAACATTGAATAAAGGGCGTTGGTATGGATTCGTAACAGGCTTAGGAGCTTCGTTGAGCGATATAATATATGCTTTATTGACAGGATTTGGAATGAGTTTCATATTTGATTTTATTAATAGTAATCAACAACTCCTGCAGATTTTTGGTAGTATTATGCTTTTAGGGTTTGGTTTTTATACCTATCGCAGTAACCCTATGAAAAAGGTCCGTCCCACTTCAGATAAAAAAGGAAGCTATTTCCATAATTTCCTCACCGCTTTCCTAGTCTCTCTTTCCAATCCATTAATTATATTCTTGTTTATTGGACTGTTTGCTCGTTTTGCTTTTGCAGCAGGCAGCGTTAATGTTGCGGAGCACGTGATGGGATATTTAGCTATTGCCTTTGGTGCTTTTCTCTGGTGGCTCACCACCACCTTTATTGTAGATAAGGTGCGAAAAACATTTCGTTTGCGTGGTATATTATTTATCAATCGCTTAATTGGAGTTATTGTTATGGCTATCTCACTGATTGGTGTGGTCTTAACCCTAACGGGCATATCTTTCATCTGATTCTCCTTTCCATTTTATAAATATTTATTTAGAGCTGTTGTAGATTATGTTTGTAGCGCAAGATTTAAGAAAAAAAAGTATAGGCGAGTATCTTCTTTACATGTGGCAAATAGAAGATTTGATTCGTGCCAATCAATGTGATATAGAGAAAATAAAAGTCTCTATCATTGCTAAGTATGCGGTAGATGAGGACAAAAAGGAGGAATTGGTAAAATGGTATGGTGAGTTAAGCCAGATGATGCACGATGAGAATGTTATGCAGAAAGGCCATTTACAGATCAATAAGAATGTGATTATTTGGCTAAATGAACTTCATCAAAAGCTATCCGCTTCTCCTCAATTCCCATTTTATCATGCTGCTTATTTCAAAGTACTTCCATTTATTGTAGAACTCCGAAGTAAATCGGGCTCCTCTGTAGTAGAGGTATCCGAGATAGAGACCTGTTTCGAAGCACTTTATGGGGTTGTTTTGTTGAAGATGCAGCAAAAAGAGATTAGTAAAGACACCCTGAAAGCGATAGAAGCTATCAGTCATTTTATTGCCATGCTGTCTGCTTTTTATCTCGATGATAAAGAGGGCAAATTAAAGTTTGAAGTGTCATAATTCAAACGATTATAAATAGAATTTAATGGAGAAGTGTCTACATCGAGAAGTAATATCGTTTTTAATCTCTTGTGCTAACGTCTCTTTCTCCATCGATAATAAAGAAGAAATATTCGCTCCCTATGAATGAAATAGAAAAAAGAAGAACCTTTGCCATCATCTCTCATCCAGATGCTGGAAAGACCACTTTGACAGAAAAACTCCTTCTATTTGGTGGACAAATCCAAGTAGCAGGTGCCGTGAAATCGAATAAGATAAAGAAAACAGCCACTTCCGACTGGATGGAGATAGAGAAACAACGTGGAATCTCTGTCACTACTTCGGTAATGGAATTTGACTATAAACAGTATAAAGTTAATATCTTAGATACCCCAGGTCATCAGGATTTTGCTGAGGATACGTTTAGAACATTAACAGCTGTTGACAGTGTGATTATTGTTGTGGATGGTGCAAAAGGAGTAGAGCGACAAACCCGACGATTGATGGAGGTTTGTAGAATGCGTAATACCCCTGTTATCATCTTTGTTAATAAGATGGACCGAGAGGGAAAAGACCCTTTCGACCTGCTAGATGAGCTAGAAACCGAACTACAAATCCATGTTAGTCCATTAAGTTGGCCTATAGAACAGGGATTACGTTTTAAAGGTGTTTATAATATCTATGAGCAGAGCCTCGATTTATATACACCCAATAAACAGTTAGTTACCGAGAAGAAACCGGTAGATATCAACAGTGCACAACTAAATGAAAATATTGGAGATGAGTTAGCCGATCGATTACGAGAAGAGTTAACTCTGATAGAGGGTGTTTATCCCTCTTTCGACCTTCCGAGCTATTTAGCCGGTGAGGTTGCACCCGTTTTCTTTGGTTCGGCGCTTAATAATTTTGGTGTACAAGAGTTGTTAGACTGTTTTGTACAGATAGCTCCCAACCCACGACCTGTTCAAGCTATAGAACGAATAGTGAAGCCTGATGAACCTAAGTTTACTGGTTTTATCTTTAAGATAACTGCTAACATTGACCCTAACCACCGTTCATGTGTTGCTTTCTGTAAAGTTTGTTCTGGTAAGTTTGTTAGAAATGCACCCTATCTCCATGTCCGCAACCGTAAAACCATCCGTTTCTCTTCGCCAACTCAGTTTATGGCACAGAAAAAAAACACTATTGACGAGGCTTATGCAGGCGATATAATAGGTTTACCCGATACCGGTAATTTCAAGATTGGTGATACGCTAACAGAAGGCGAAGATTTACATTTCAAGGGACTACCTAGCTTCTCTCCAGAGATGTTTAAATATATCGAGAATGCTGACCCCATGAAGTCGAAACAACTGAATAAAGGGGTGGACCAGTTGATGGACGAGGGTATTGCTCAGCTATTTGTTAATCAGTTTAACGGTAGGAAGATTATTGGTACAGTAGGGCAATTACAGTTCGAAGTTATTCAATATCGCCTAGAGCACGAGTATAATGCTACATGTAGATGGGAACCCCTAAGCTTATACAAAGCCTGTTGGATAGATAGTGACGACAAAGCAGAGTTAGAAGCTTTTAAAAAGAGAAAATACCAATTCATGGCAAAAGACAAATCGGGTAGAGATGTATTCTTAGCCGATAGTAATTATGTGCTACAGATGGCACAGATGGATTTTAAAAAGATTAAATTTCAATTTACAAGCGAATTGTAATTCTTTAAAAATAGCAACAGCTACAAATGGACTTTTTACAGCTCTGTTTGTAGCTGTTGTTGTATACTATCCCTTGCAGTATAAAAATGGATAACTGCTTATAATACATGTTTGTTCCAAAAATGAAACGTTATTTTTTTGTAATACAGGAATAACTTCCTAAATTTGCAAAACATAGATAAAAAGAAATGAACGAAGATATAAAGAACGCACTTGAAGTGTTGCATAATGGCGGTGTAATACTGTACCCCACAGATACTATCTGGGGTATTGGTTGTGACGCCACAAATGAGGCAGCAGTGCAACGTGTCTACGAAATAAAAGAACGGGTTAATTCAAAAGCTTTGTTGGTATTAGTAGACTCGGAGATAAAGGTTGATTTCTACGTAACAGACGTTCCTCCTGTAGCATGGGAGCTTTTAGAAGTGGCAGATAAGCCGATGACGGTGATTTACGATAAGGCCAGAAATCTTGCTACTAATTTAATAGCAGAAGATGGAAGTGTAGGCATTCGTGTTACTAAAGAATCCTTCTCTAAAGAACTTTGTTTTCGTTTTAGAAAAGCGATAGTCTCCACATCTGCTAATAAGAGTTCTGCACCCTCTCCTGCTAATTTTAGTGAAATTAGTGAAGAGATCAAGCAAAAAGTGGACTATATCGTTTCTTATCGCCAAGAAGAGCAAACTTGTCCTGCTCCATCAAGCATTCTTAAGTTGGGCAATGGGGGAAAAATTGCTGTCATCAGAAAATAATAGAAACAAATGCATTTTACTGAAAATGGATTAAGATTACGATATATCATAGGTGATTTCATGGCTTCTTCTGCAGCCTGGTTACTTTTTAATTGTTATCGATATGAGAAAAATGCTTATCGTAATTATGCCGATCTGGGCGATTACTTGTTGCATTTCCGTGAAATAGAGTTGCAGATATTGATTCCCTTCTTTTGGTTACTCATGTTTTATTACTCGGGTTATTATAATAAGCCCATCCATAAAGACCGATTACACGAGATACGTATCACGTTTTCGTCCGTTGTGTTGGGAACCCTGCTTGTCTTTTTCTTAGCCATCATAAACGATATGCCTTCGCTCTATCGAATTTTTTATGAATTTCTCTCTTTCTATTTTCTACTCCAGTTTTTGTTTGTCTATGTTTTTCGTTTTTGTTTGACCCAACGCCTAATGCGTAGTGTACACCGACGAACCTTTGGCTTTAAAACCTTGATTATTGGGGTAGGGCAAAATGCACGGAAGTTGAATGACGAATTAACGGACCGCTCTAAAGGGATTGGTAATCTAGTGACTGGCTTTGTGGATGTAGGATTAGAAACCTGTCGCGTGCCTAAGAAAAGAGTAGTGGGAACTTGGGAAGATATTGATACACTGATTCGCAATCTCCAGATACAAGAGATTATTGTAGCGGTAGACACGGTTGATGAATATATTATCTTTAACTTCTTAAATACCCTCTATCAGTATAATATACCCATCCAGATAACAACGGGAAAATATAATATTTTAAGTCGTTCGGTAAAAATGACTTCGCTTTATACCGAACCTATGATTGAGGTCACACGGGATAATATGCCCGAATCACAAAAAAACATAAAGCAGACATTTGATGTCTTAGCCTCTTTTTTCTCGCTTATTTTTCTGACCCCCCTTTTTCTCTATATCGCCTATCGTATCCGGCGTGAATCGTCTGGACCGGTGTTCTACCGACAAGAGCGTATAGGTTATCATGGGGCTCCCTTTGTTATCTATAAGTTTAGAACCATGTATGACGATGCCGAACAGGCCGATCAACCGCTGCTCTCTTCGGAAGATGATGAACGGGTAACCAATTTTGGTAAAGTAATGCGTAAATATCGATTAGATGAGTTACCACAGTTTATCAATATACTAAAGGGAGAAATGTCGTTGGTAGGACCAAGACCCGAACGTAAATACTACATCGATCAGATTATCAAGAAGGCGCCACATTATTGTATGGTCTATAATGTGAAACCTGGATTAACTTCTTGGGCTACGGTGAAAAATGGGTATGCTAACACAGTGGACAAAATGATAGAACGTTTAAAATATGACATTGTATACATGCGTAGTCGTTCCTTAGCAACCGATATTAAAATCTTATTTTATACCATACGAACCATCTTTACTGGACAAGGAATTTAAATATATATATGAATACTAAAACAAAATCATTATCTCTCATGCATCGTTTTATTTTATGGAGAGAAGAGCATATCAAAGAAAGGCAGTTTATCTTAATCCTTAGTTTTGTTGTAGGTGTTTTAACAGCTTTAGCTGCTCTTCTATTAAAGAAAATGATTCTAGCTATAGAATACTTTTTGACCTCTCAGTTTGATACCACACATGAAAATTATCTTTATCTAGTCTATCCTGTAATTGGTATCTTTCTAACCGGGTTGTTTATTCGCTATATCGTAAGAGATGATATAGGACATGGTGTAACAAAAATCTTGTATTCTATTTCTCGTCGACAGGGGAGAATTAAACGCCATAACATATATTCTTCTGTCTTTGCTAGTGCCATCACCATTGGTTTTGGAGGATCTGTAGGTGCTGAGTCGCCTATTGTACTGACTGGTTCTGCCATTGGCTCTAACCTAGGAAGTGCGTTTAAGATGGACCACAAAACCTTGATGCTATTGGTAGGCTGTGGTGCGGCAGGTGCTATTAGTGGTATCTTTAAAGCTCCGATTGCTGGATTGGTGTTTACCTTAGAGGTGTTGATGATTGATTTAACAATGGCCTCGCTGATGCCGCTGCTCATATCGTGTGTTACAGCTGCTTCGGTTTCTTACCTTACACTCGGTACAAAAGCCATGTTTAAGTTTCACCTCGACAATCATTTCATGATGGAGCGTATTCCATATGTCATTCTACTAGGGGTGTTTTGTGGCTTATTATCGCTCTATTTTACGCGTGCAACGAACTCCACGGAGAATATGTTTCGTAAGCATTCCAATCCCTATATGAAATTGCTGATTGGTGGATTAATGTTGAGTGCTTTAATCTTTTTATTTCCATCGCTCTACGGAGAGGGGTATGACACCATTAGCCTATTAATAAATGGTAGTAGCTCCGATTGGAGTTCTGCCATGAACAACTCTTTTTTTTATGGCTCCGACAAATTGATCTTAGTCTATTTCTCTTTTGTCATCATCTTCAAGGTGTTTGCTACCTCTGCTACTACCAGTGGTGGTGGTTGTGGTGGTTTGTTTGCGCCTACCCTCTTTTTAGGCTGTGTTGGTGGCTTCGTTTTCTCTCAATTCTTGAATCAATGGAATCTTGGTCCAGGTTTACCAGAGAAGAATTTCGCTTTAATGGGGATGGCAGGACTGATGTCGGGTGTGATGCACGCACCGCTAACCGGTATTTTTCTAATTGCGGAATTAACCGGTGGTTACGACCTCTTTTTACCACTAATGATTGTCTCTATCTGCTCCTATCTAACAATTATCATTTTTGAGCCCCATAGTATCTATTCCATGCGTTTAGCTAAAAAGGGTGAACTATTGACTCATCATAAAGATAAAACCGTGCTCACCTTGATGAAGGTGGAGAATGTGGTAGAAACCGATTTTCAATTGGTTCATCCAGAGATGGATTTGGGCGAGTTGGTGACAGCTATTTCTAAGTCGCATCGTAACCTTTTTCCTGTGGTAGATGAGAATCAAGTGTTGTTAGGAATTGTAATCTTAGATGATATTCGAAATATAATGTTTAGACAGGAACTGTATCATCGATTTAAAGTAAATAAATTAATGTCCTCTCCACCAGCTAAACTCCTTATTGATGAGCCGATGGATGTTGTGATGCGTAAGTTTGATGATACCAAAGCTTGGAATCTACCTGTTATTGACAGACAGGGCAAATATTTAGGCTTTGTGTCTAAATCAAAAATTTTTAATACCTATCGTCAGGTTTTAGTACGTTTTTCAGAGGAATAAATGCGAGTTATGAGAAAAGAAGATTTACGTATAGTATATATGGGTACGCCCGAATTTGCAGTAGAGAGTTTAAAGCAACTCGTTACGGGTGGTTATAATGTAGTAGGTGTGGTAACGGTTCCAGATAAGCCAATAGGTCGCCATGGTAGCATTTTATCTCCCTCACCCGTAAAAGAGTTTGCGGTGTCTAATGGTTTAAAGGTGTTGCAACCCACTAATTTAAAAGACCCATCGTTTGTGGATGAGTTGCGCGCGCTTAATGCTAACTTACAGATTGTTGTTGCCTTTAGAATGTTGCCCGAGATTGTGTGGAACATGCCAAAACTAGGAACCTTTAATCTGCACGCCTCTTTATTGCCACAATATCGTGGAGCTGCTCCTATCAATTGGGCGGTTATTAATGGTGAAAAAGAAACCGGCATCACTACCTTTTTCTTAAAGCACGAGATTGATACAGGTGAGATTATTCAACAAGTTGCAGTGCCTATTGCACTAACCGACAATGTTGGTGTGGTATACGATAAGTTGATGCTGCTCGGTGGACAATTAGTTTTGGAAACAGTAGAGGCAATATTAAACGAATCTGTGGTAGCTATACCACAGGAGAGATTGGTAAAGGATACGGTATTAAAACCTGCTCCAAAAATCTTTAAATATACCTGTTGTATCCATTGGGAAAACAGCACGCTGTCTATCTATAATTTGGTACGTGGGCTCTCTCCCTATCCTGCTTCGTGGACAACTTTCTTTTTACCAGGAGAAAAGGGTGTTGTTGTAAAGATCTATCAGGTAGAGCAGTTGCTTAAGGAACATTCCTATCCATGTGGCACCATCTTGTCCGATGGCAAAACCTTTTTGCATATTGCAACCACCGATGGCTTTATTAATGTAAAAGAGTTGCAGATGACTGGAAAGAAAAAGATGTTTATAGCCGATTTCTTACGCGGTTATCGTTTGAAAGATGGATTATTTGCAAAATAATAAAGATATTAACAATTATTTTTCTCTTTTTCTTTTATTTCTGAAAAATATTAAGTTGCTTTGTGGTTCTCAACATTTATTCACCTACAAAAAAACAGCCTATAGCAAATCATTACTTAAACCAAATTTAATAAAGAATGAGAAATTTACAAAATAAGACTGATATGGAATTAGTCTATTTGTATCAGAAAGGAAGTAATGATGCATTCGATGTTCTTTTGAAACGATATAAGAATAAACTCTATTCTTATGTGTTTTATACGGTAAAGAATACCGAATTAGCAGAGGATATATTTCAAGAGACATTTGTAAAAGCTATAATGACGATTCGTCAAGGACGTTATGTTGATAATGGTAAATTTTCAGCATGGTTAATGCGTATTGCCCACAATCTTATAATAGACCATTTCCGACAGATTAAGACAAAGAATGTGATCTCAAATGATGATTACGATGCCGATTTGCTGAACAATTATCATCTTTGTGCAGAAAACATAGAGCATGAGCTAATCACAAAGCAGATTTTAAGTGATGTTAGAGAGCTGATGACTCTTTTGCCTGAGAATCAACGTGAGGTTATCACCATGCGTTTTTACCAAGATTTGAGCTTTAAGGAGATTGCTGAGCGTTGTGATGTAAGTATCAACACAGCCTTAGGAAGGATGCGATATGCTGTTTTAAACTTAAGGAAAATAGCAGTAGACCGACAGATGGTTTTGACTTTAGACTAGAACATGTAGAATGTTCTTCTCTCCAATAAATAGATATAACTGAAAAGCAGTGCTAACAAAGCACTGCTTTTTTTATTCTCCTGCAGTAAACGAATTGGGTAGTCGCGGTGAAACAGTTAGGTAGTCGTGGTGAAACAGTTAGGTAGTCGTGGTGAAACAGTTAGGTAGTCACGGTGAAACAGTTGGGTAGTCGTGACTACCAGTCTAAAAAACAGATGGTTTGTATACTAAATGATGTAGCTATTCGTTATTACTGTATCATCTAATATAATAGGCCTATGAAAAAAGTATACACTTCTGTCTCTAGTGAGGAATCACAACAAATACCATCGAATTTTGATGAGATATTTACGCCCTCCGAAGACACCTTATCTTTCTTAAAAGATTTTGCACATACCTACTATGATAGTATCTCATTGGTGAGTGAAACAACTCCAATCGTTTTAAACTAATTCTTTTTGTTTGTTTCTAAATAAAAAACGATTAAATTTGTTTAGAAAAAGAACAACCTTATGAATCGATTAATCTCTCCCTCTTTATTATCCGCCGATTTTGCACATCTTGCCGATGATTTGCAGATGTTAAATCAAAGTGAAGCTGACTGGTTACACATTGACATTATGGATGGTGTCTTTGTGCCAAACATCTCTTTTGGATTTCCCGTTTTGAAATATGTGGCACAATTAACGGAGAAACCATTAGATGTTCATCTAATGGTGGTTCATCCAGAAAAATTTATCCCAGAGGTAAAAGCTTTAAATGCTGCGGTTATGAATGTTCATTATGAAGCGGTTATACATCTTCATCGTGTGGTTCAGCAGATAAAAGAAGCAGGTATGAAAGCGGGGGTAACCATTAACCCCTCTACGCCTGTTCATCTATTGAGCGATATTATCTCTGAGGTGGACCTTGTGTTGATTATGAGTGTTAATCCAGGCTTTGGTGGACAAAAATTTATAGAGCATTCCATTGAGAAAGTGAAACAGCTCCGGAAAATGATAGATGAGCAACATGCAACTGCTTTAATTGAGGTAGATGGTGGTGTTTGTCAAGCCAATGCCTCCCGTTTGTTTGCTGCTGGTGCAGATGTGTTAGTAGCAGGAAATGCTATTTTTTCTGCCCCCAATCCGACAGAAATGATTAGCACGTTGAAGGGCCATTAAAAGCACTCTCTAGGTGCCGGTCGATCTGCATAGATACCCTTTTCTTCGTTTAGTACTTCCGCTTATTCTAGGTATTGTACTAAGCGATACTATTCTTATCCCCCTCCCAATCCTATTTTTCGGCCTCTTTCTTTCCGCACTTGGCATGCTCTTTTCTCGTCGCCACTTTGGTTGGCTTTTGCCACTTTTCTTTGTTGCTGTTGGTATGTTGCTTGTGGTGCTGCACCGAAAGCACACCGATTTCTCCTTTTCGCCTAAACCTATGTTGTATGAGGCCGTGATCATGGATGTGCCCCAAATAAAGGAGAACAGTGTTTGTTGCTACCTCCAGCTCACTGCATTTGCTGACTCCATACGAGCAGAGCAGATGGATAGAAAGGCAGTAGTGTACATTGTAAAAGATACGTTGACCACCCAATTACGCTGTGGCGACCATATACGCTGGTATGGCACCCTCTCTGCACCCCAAAATGCGGGTAATCCCTATGCATTTGATTATGCCTCTTATCTCTATCGAAAAGGAATTAGTGCCGTGGGGGTTATCTATCGTGGGCAGTGGACCGTGGTAAAAGATAGCGGGAACCGTTCTCTTTGGGTTGAGATTAGAAAAGCACGTGCCCATTTGGTACGTCATTATCATTCGTTGGCATTGAGCGACGATAATCGTGCTATCTTTTCGGCCCTTACGCTAGGTTATCGGCAAGAACTAAGTGCTAGGGTGAAGGAGCATTTCTCTACCGCAGGGGTAAGTCATCTATTGGCCATCTCCGGGCTACATGTTGGTATATTAGCTGGTTTTTTATATTTACTGCTACGCTTTTTAGGGAATAGATGGTACATGAAACTGTTTCGTAGTGTTGTCCTCCTCGCTGTTTTAGGTTTTTATGCCCTTTTCACGGGGCTCTCTCCCTCTGTTGTTCGTTCGGTGATTATGTTTTCTTTATTCACTATTGGTGCCATCTGTTCTACTAGAGGTGTTGCGGTAAACACCTTAGCTGCCACTGCCTTTTTTATGCTCCTGTACGAACCGTACGCGCTCTATGCTGTTGGCTTTCAATTATCCTTTTTAGCTGTTTTTTCTATTCTCATCGTTATGCCGCGCATCACTCCTTTATGGAAACCAAAAACGTTATTATTGCGTTATCTATGGCAAATAATAGCCCTTTCTATTGCTGCTCAACTCTTTACGCTGCCCCTACTTCTTTTCTACTTTTCCAAATTCCCTCTCTTCTTTTTACTCGCGAATTGTGTGGCCGTTCCCTTGCTGAGTGTGGTGCTGTATCTCTCCTTTTTGGTGTTACTGTTGTGGCCTATCTCTACGAGGCTGGTTGCTTTTGGAGTTCCTCTTTTAGATAAGCTACTCTCTTTCTTTAACTATTCCATTACTTGGGTGGCCTCTTTAGGTCATTCGGTGCAACTTCATTTTACAAAAATCGATGTTCTTTTATCGTATGCCTTGTTGCTGTTGGCTTTTGCACGTTTCATCCCTAAAGCTCGTCGTTATAAACTGCTCTTTGTTGCTAGTTGTTGTACCCTTTTGTTTTACTGCTCCCGCTATTTTTCCTCCCCTGTTGTAAAGCCAATGGCCTATTTTTATGCCGTGCAGAAATGTCCAGCTATTCATTTTATTGCCTCCCCAACGCAATCGTACGTATGGTATATCGATGCCAAAAGCGATACCACTAATTGGTGTAGAAGTGCCTATGCCTTTTGTGACCATAGTGGTGTTAGTTACCCCCAACACCTGCAGAAGGGTGCTCCTTTGCTGGATGCCGATTTGGTTCGACATCCAGATATAGTGGCCTTTGGGCAGCAGGTGTTTGCAGTGTGGCACAACGATAGATGGTTGCATAAAAAGGCCAGTCATCCGTTGCATATAGACTATTTATATATTTGCAAGGGATATAAAGGCAAACTCAAAGCACTCACTGCGTTGTTTACCATTCGTTATGTGGTGTTAGACGCCTCCCTATCTCGCTATGCCATCTCTTTATTGGAAAAAACGTGCGATAACTTAGGTATTCAATGGGTTAGTCTCCGTGACTCGGGAGCCTTTTCTGTGAAAAAGTTAGGCATACATTCTCTTACTCTAAATAAATAGTGTATTTTTGTAAGGTAAAATAGAAACTATGCTATCAAAAATAATAGAACAAGAAAAAATTGATCATTGCGCAAAATGGTTCGATAAGGCTAAAAGAGTGGTTATTGTCTCGCACTTATCCCCCGACGGCGATGCATTAGGCTCCTCTTTAGGTATGCTGCATGTGCTCCATGAGATGCACAAAGAGGTGACGGTTATTGTGCCGAATGAATATGCCTCTTTTTTGTCTTGGATGCCTGCCATAAAAGAGGTGGTGCTGTATAATAAATATCCCGATTTCTCCCAACAATTAATAGATGCAGCCGATGTAATCTGTTGTTTCGATTTCAACGATTTAAAACGTATTGGCGACTTAGGTAAATTGGTAGAAGCCTCTTCTGCCCGTAAGCTATTGGTTGACCATCATTTAAATCCAACCGATTTTTGTGAGATAATGATTTCTCATCCCGAGATATCCTCCACGTCAGAACTGGTGTTTCGATTGATTTGTCGAATGGGCTTTTACGATCTGCTATCCAAAGAAGCAGCGGAGTGTATCTATACCGGTATGATGACAGATATGGGCTCTTTTACCTATAACTCTAATCGCGAAGATATCTATTTCATCATCGGTCGTCTGTTGAAAAAAGGAATTGATAAAGATGATATCTATCGCCGTGTCTTTAATAACTATTCCGAGAATAGAATCCGTTTGATGGGTTTTATGCTATATAAAAAATTAAAAGTTTATTCCGATGTACATGCAGCTCTAATGACCTTCTCACAGGAGGAACAGGAGCAATTTAACTTTATAAAGGGAGATGCCGAAGGATTTGTAAACCTACCCCTTTCCGTGTCTGGCATTCGCTTCTCGGCTTTCTTTAGAGAGGATAAAGAGCAGGGGATGATTAAGATCTCTTTACGCTCTGTGGGTTCCTTCCCATGCAACCAAGTGGCTGGTACCTATTTCAATGGTGGAGGGCACTTAAATGCTTCGGGTGGCGAGTTTACTGGCACCTTGGAAGAGGCCGTGGCACAGTTTGAAAAAGCGCTCGAAGCCTATACCGAATTACTAGTAGCTGAAGAATAGTTATTTTACTATAATATCTTTTTCTTTTCAGAAGAAAAAGTGATTGTTTTATTATATTTGTAAATAAAGAAAAAAGATAAGATGAAGAACAAATTAGGCCATTTATGCATGCTAATAATGCTAGCTGGAGTTATAGTAGGCTGTGATGACACAGTGACGTATGCAGATCGCCTCGATGCTGAACAAGCGGCAATCTCTGAGTTTATTAAAACCGAAAACATAAATGTTATTTCAGAGGCAACATTCGAAGCGCAAGATAGTACAACGGATGTTTCCAAAAACGAATATGTTTTTTTGAGTGATTCTGGTGTATATCTTCAAATAGTACAAAATGCAGATGGTAAATCGGTAGAGACCAATGATGAAATCTTGGTACGTTTTAAACAGATTAACATAAGCGTACGTGATACGTTGACGAATTTCAACACCTCTATAAGTGTAGACGAAATGAGATATGTTAAAAGCTCATCCACCTCTTCTGGTCAGTTTATCAATTCATATGGTGGTATGTATCAGACCTACGGATCGGCAGTACCTGCTGGATGGTTGATTCCACTAGAATATATAACCATTGGTCGTAGTTCATCTGACAGAGCACATATAAAAATAATTGTTCCCTCTAAGATGGGACATAGTACTGCTTCTGGCTCTGTATTACCCTATTACTACGAACTTTTCTTTCAACTTTCTCGATAATTAAATAAAACTGATTAGAATATGACTTTGATTAAATCAATTTCTGGAATCCGCGGAACAATAGGCGGACAGGCAGGTGAGGGTTTAAATCCTTTAGATATAGTGAAGTTTACAGCAGCATATGCTACTTTAATTCGTAAAACAACCACTGCAAAAAGTAACAAAATTGTAGTGGGTAGAGATGCACGTATCTCTGGCGAAATGGTGAAGAATGTTGTTTGTGGTACTTTAATGGGCATGGGCTTCGATGTGGTTAACATCGGTCTTGCTTCTACCCCTACAACGGAACTAGCTGTTACAGGCGAGAAAGCTTGTGGTGGTATCATTTTAACCGCTAGTCATAACCCTAAGCAATGGAATGCACTTAAGCTTTTAAATGAGCATGGTGAGTTCTTAAATGCTGCAGAGGGAAATACGGTTTTAGATATTGCAGCGAAGGAATCGTTCGTTTTTGCTCCTGTAGATGAATTGGGTGGCTATCGTGAAGATAACTCGTACAACCAGAAACATATTGACAATGTGTTAGCTCTTAAACTAGTAGATGTAGATGCTATTAGAAAGGCTAATTTTACCGTTGCTCTAGATTGTGTTAATTCTGTAGGTGGTATCATCTTACCTCAATTGTTGGAACAATTAGGGGTGAAACATATAGAGAAACTGAACTGTGAGGCTACTGGCGATTTTCAACACAACCCAGAACCATTGGAGAAAAATCTATCCGGAATTATGCAGTTGATGCAAAAAGGAGGAGCCGATGTTGCGTTTGTGGTAGACCCAGATGTAGACCGTTTAGCCATGATCTGTGAAGATGGATCGATGTATGGTGAGGAGTATACGCTGGTTACAATTGCCGATTATGTGTTAAAACATACACCAGGTAATACCTGCTCTAACCTAAGCTCTACCCGTGCTTTGCGCGATGTAACGGAGAAATATGGCATGACCTATGAGGCTTCGGCTGTTGGTGAGGTGAATGTAGTGACCAAGATGAAAGCAACCAACGCTGTTATTGGTGGCGAGGGTAATGGTGGTGTAATCTATCCAGAGAGCCATTATGGCCGTGATGCCTTGGTAGGCATAGCCTTGTTCTTGAGTCATTTGGCACACGAAGGGATTAAAGTGAGTGCATTAAAAGCAACCTATCCTGTTTATTATATAGCTAAAAATCGTATTGATTTAACGCCTACAACAGATGTAGATGCTATCTTAGAGGAGGTGAAAACCATCTATGCAGCACAACAGATTAATGCTATTGATGGTGTAAAGATTGATTTCCCAGATAAATGGGTACACCTACGTAAGAGCAATACCGAAGCTATTATTCGTGTCTATTCGGAGGCACCTTCTATGCAGCAAGCCGATCAATTGGGCAAAGACATAATGGATGTTGTTTATCGTTTGATTAAATAATTAAATACTAATATACTATGATTTATCATACATTTTTGCAGATTGGTACACTAGAGATTGTTTTAGTTGTATTGCTTATTGTCTTGCTTTTTGGTGGAAAGAAGATACCGGAGTTAATGGAAGGACTTGGTAAAGGTGTCAACAGCTTTAAGAAAGGCATGAAAGAGGTAAAAGATGAAATGAGTAAAACCGTAGAAGAGGAACCAGAAGAGAAGGATAAGAAGGATAAAGAGTCGCTTCATGACAAAAAATAGTGCATCCGAAATGACTTTTTGGGGACATGTAAATGTACTAAGGCGGGTACTCTTTAGGGTATTTGCTATTAGTATATCTTTTGCTGTTCTGCTATTTATGGGAATGCCTTGGTTTTTTGATCGTGTTATTTTGGCACCATGTCACGATAATTTTGTCTTCTATCAGCTGCTACAGCAAATAGGAGGTTTGTTCCATCTGACGAACGATTTTTTTGTACAAGAATTTGATGTTAAGCTGGTAAATATCAGTCTTACTTCTCCCTTCTTGATACATATTTCCACCTCCTTTTGGCTAGCGATGGTCTTGATTATGCCCTATCTCTTGCTGGAGTTCTGGTGGTTTATGCGGCCAGCACTTTATCCAAAGGAGATAAAAAGTGTACGATTTGCGCTCTTTTTATCCTCGGCCCTTTTTTATTTAGGGGTGTTGATTGGCTATTTTATGGTCTTTCCTTTAACCCTTCGCTTTTTGGCCACCTATACCATTAGTAATGACATTCCTAATCAGCTCTCTTTAGATTCCTATATCGATAATTTCATGACACTCATCTTGTTGATGGGGCTGGTTTTTGAGCTACCGCTATTTACTTGGCTATTATCTTTTGTGGGGCTTGTTAATGCTGCTCTGCTTCGTAAATATAGGCGACATGCCATTGTGGTTATCTTTATCATTGCGGCTATTATCACACCAACGGGCGACCCATTTACGCTCAGTGTTGTTGCATTACCACTCTGTTTATTGTATGAATTTGGTATTCTCTTGATTAGCAAAAAACATTTGCAAGTAGATTCGGAATAAAGAACGATACATGTTATCACTTAGACAAGAATATCAGCGGGTTTATAAACAACTGGAACAGTTTTGTTTTTTTGTAGTAAAAGAGGAGAATATACCCTTTAACTCTTTGAAAAGAGTGTTGTTCTTTATCTGTTCGCATACTACAGGTGCTGCTTGTTTGCAGCCCGATCTGTTCCGGTTTTGTCAACATGCTACCGCTGTGATGAACGAAGTGGAGGAGCCACAGCTCTCTCTCTTCTCTACCGAAATAGCAGCTATTACAGCACTCTTCTCGCTTTACCCTGCATATGGACAATCTTCGGTTGTGCTCTCTCCTTCATTTGCAGAAAAAATATTGCACCACTCATCTGAAGCACTCTCAGTAGAGGAGGCTCCAGTGGAAGAAACACCGTTATGTTGCGACGAACAAAATAGCACGCCACACTTTTACAAATGTTTATCTGCTCTCTTTCTTGGTTGGGAGGGGGCGTTTTTATCTGTCTTGGTAGATGAGATAGCTACTACGCCTTTACGCGTCTCTTGTGCCTTGCTCCATAAACATTTCTCTGCCTCCCTTAAGGTACTATGGCCCGAAGCACAGCTGCATCTCTTGGCCGTAAGTATAGATGATGAGGGGGTATTGCTGCCCAAAATGATTAGTATAGAACCTGGCTATCTCTTTGACATCAGCTCTTTGGCCGAATGTTTTAAGGCTTATGGAGCTGTTCCAGAAAATTATATTCTCGATAGATGGCAACAAAGAGATAATACCGTTCCGATGTTGATTGGTAATTTTGCCAATCTATTTTTAGATGAATGGATCCACGCCACAGGCGAGGTGGATTATAGAGAGTCTATGAAGAAGGCTTTTAAGAAGTATTATCTAGATCTTTCTACTTGTGCCGATTTACAAAACAAACAAATTGAAAAGCAGTTCTTTCAATCTTGTGCCCTCCATTTTCAACATATACGTACCATTGTAAAAGAGGGTATTCCTACCTCAGGATATATCTTTGATTTGAACGATGCTGTGCTAGAACCCTCTTATGTTTGTGAGGCTTTGGGTATACAGGGTCGACTCGATTATATGCAGCGAGATAGGAGTGCTTTTATTGAGATGAAATCTGGAAAGGCCGATGAATATAGTCAGCGCGGTAGTTATCATCCGCAAGAAAACAACTATGTGCAGATGTTGCTCTATATGGCAGTGCTAGAGTATAGCATGGATTATCCCTCTGAAAAACAGCATCCATTCCTTTTATATACCCGTTATCCATGGTTGTATAAAGCGCATGTGTCGTGGGATTTGGTAGAAAAGGCATTAGATGTGCGTAACCAGGTGGTTGCTTTTGAATATCGTATTCAGTTGCAGAACAGTGCTGCTTATACCCAACAGCTCTTTGAGCAGATGCATCCCGATTTTCTCAATATCAACAAGTTGCAATCTCGTTTATGGACCGGTTATCAGCGTCCTGCTCTGGCTGCTTTTTTTGGCGAGATACAGCATCTCTCGGCATTGGCCAAGAAGTATGTTTTTGCACTGTATACTTTTATCACCAAGGAACTTTATTTGTGTAAATTGAGTAGTGGCTACCATGTTGCCTCTAAAGGAACTTCTTTATGGTCTACCACTTTTGACCAAAAATGTAATGAGGGCGAATTGTTATACGATTTAGCTATTACAGAGAATAGAGCAGCCGATGCGCATCATGCCTTTATCCGCTTATCGCTGCCCGCATACCCCGCCGATTTTTTGCCTAATTTTCGGAGTGGCGATATTGTGGTATTGTATGAGCGAAATGGGGTTGGCGACTATCCTGGTAATAAAATGATCTTTAAGGGAAGTCTCGAGTCGATCTCCTCTAAAGAGATTGTTGTTCGACTGCGTGCTACACAGTGCAATACCGATGTATTGCCATTAAGCAGTAAATATGCGCTAGAGCACGACTTTGTGGATATTGCTTATCTGTCTATGTTTAAAGGATTACATACCTTTATGAAGGCTACAAAGCGGCGTAGCGACCTACTCTTAGGCCTGCGTGCTCCCGAACACAGCACTCGTTATGCTAACGAAATAGAAAATGCGGAAAATGATTTTGACCGTATTAAGTATAAAGCCTTGGCAGCCAACGATTATTTCTTACTAGTTGGTCCTCCAGGAACGGGTAAAACATCGCAAGCCTTAAGGCGTATGGTAGAGGTGCATCTCGAACAGCCCAATGCTTCTATCTTACTACTATCCTATACCAATAGAGCAGTGGATGAGATATGTAAGTCGTTGGAGTCGATAGAGCCTGCTGTCCATTATCTCCGTTTGGGTAATGAGTTGACCTGTGGAGCACCCTATAAGTCTAAATTGTTGGATACTGTAATGGAACCATTTAGTACTCGTGAGGATATAAAGAAAGCCATCACCTCTTGTTCTGTTTTTGTGGGAACGGTGGCCTATCTCTCCAATAAGAGCAAATTGTTTCAGTTGAAAAAGTTTGATGTGGCCATCATTGATGAGGCTACACAGATATTAGAGCCACAGTTACTGGGTTTGCTGTGTGCAAAAGATGCAGTGGGAGAAGATGCGATACGTAAGTTTATCATGATTGGCGACTATAAGCAGTTGCCTGCCGTTGTTTTGCAAAAACGTGCGGATGCAGAAGTAACAAGTAAAGCGTTAATTGCTCGTGGCTTTTCTAATTTATCGGACTCGCTGTTTGAACGATTATATCGGCAGGCTTTATCTCAAAAATGGGACCAGGTTTACGACCGGCTCTGTTTACAGGGTAGAATGCATCCTGAGGTAGCCTCGTTTGCTAATAAGTTTTTTTATGGTAGCACGTTGTTGCCTGTAGGATTGCCGCATCAAGAGGAGGAGAGTGTGGTTCCAACGCCCAATATATCGGGTGCATGGGCAAATTTACTTTCGCTTCGTTCGGCTTTTATTGCCACTAAAGCAGAGCCTTTCTCTGTATCGATGAAGAATAATGAAGAGGAAGCCCTGTTTGCCGCACACTTGGTCTTGGCCTATTATCAAAATAATCCCACCACCTTTAATGCTGCTACCTCCATCGGTGTTATTACGCCTTATAGAAGTCAGATAGCCCTGATAAAACAGAAAATAGCTCTGTTCAACCTCCCTATTTTGCAAGACATTGCAGTAGATACAGTGGAGCGTTTTCAGGGTAGTGAGCGCGATGTTATTGTATACTCCTATAGTGTAAATTTCTCTTGGCAGTTGGATATGTTATCTACCTGTATTGAGGATCAAGGTCAACCGATTGACAGAAAATTAAATGTGGCCTTGACTCGTGCAAGAAAACAATTGTTCTTAGTGGGTGATGTCTCTTTGCTAAATAAGAATCTTCTCTTTTCTACCCTTATTCATTCATTTAAAGTGATAAAAGCTAGTGATTTTTGTTTAAAATAAAGCTATATTTACGCATTGATTTGTTTAGATGGCTTTGCTCACAGTGAGTTACCTCTCTTTTTGATTTAAATTTGTTTTTGTTGTGTTTTTTTTTTAAAAAAAGGGCGTTGTAGTTTGGCGGATAGGGAAAAAACCAATACTTTTGTTGGTATAAAACATATAAAGAATACATATATGGTAAACGAAGGAAATAATAAATGCATATTAGTGGCTGAGGATGTAGATAGCAATTATATGTTGGTAAAGGCTTTTATCGGAAAAATATATACATTAGTTCGGGCTAACAATGGTGTTGAAGCTGTTGAACAGTTTAAAGAATGCAACCCGGATTTGATTTTGATGGATATTAAAATGCCTGAGATGGATGGTTTAGAGGCAACAAGAGTGATTCGTGGTATTTCGAAAGAGGTACCTATTATTGCTTTAACGGCATACGCTTTTGCTAGCGATAAAGAGGCCGCCCTTGAAGCTGGGTGTACCGATTTCCTAACAAAGCCAATTGTAAAAAATGACCTTCTCTCCGCAATTGAAGAATTACTTAACAAGTAGTAGTAAAAAAAATATAAAGGACCTCTTTACTCGTAAAACAGTAAAGAGGCCTTTTTTTTTATAATAAATCGAGTATCTCCTTGGGTCTATCTACCATAAAACCAGCTTTGTTCTCTACTAGTTCTTCTTTTGTTCGAAAGCCCCATGTAACGCCTACCGAATCGACCTTTGCACGGTATGCTGTTTGCATATCTACTCCTGAATCTCCAACATAAAGTATCTCCTCCTTTTTCACCTGTGTCTGTTGCATAATCTTAAAGACAATGGTTGGATCGGGCTTGGTTGGCACGCCCTCTTGTTGTCCGTAGATTTCTGCCCATGGAATTTGTGGAAAGAAGTGCTGAACAATCTTTTGTGTTCCAGCTTGGTATTTATTAGAAGCCACGGCAAGCTTATACCCGCTTTGATGTAAAGTGGTAAGTAAGTTGGTTATGCCCTCATAGGGATAACTCTTCTCGGTGTTGTGGTTGGAATAGTGCGCAAGAAAGGCTTGGCGCATCCTTACTATGTTTGCAGCTGTTTTTTCTCCTCCTGGAAGGGCACGCTCAAACAATTTATTAATCCCATTTCCTACCATAAGTGGATATCTATTGGTTGGGTGTGTAGGATAGTTGCATTGTTGGAGTGCAAAATTGGTACTATTGGCTAAGTCCTCAATAGAGTTAATTAAGGTGCCATCTAAATCGAAGATTAGCAGTTTTTTTTTGTTCATATATGTAATCAGTTAAGTTGTTTAATCCAAGTTGATATGGTTTTAATCACTCCTGTTGCAACCTTGGAGGGTTTGCTATATTCTTTAGGAGAGGGAGGTAGGGTGCTCGGCATAAAAAGATGGTTGAGTAGGCGAAATTTAACATAGGTACAATTGGGTTTAGAAACGAGCGCCCTTTTCCATTTCTCTTGCTCCGCAATAGGTACTTGATAATCTCTCTCCCCATTTAGGAAGAGCAGTGGTATGGTCAACGATTTTGCCACCTGTCCTGGATGGTAAGCGTGTAGATC
>JAQWAN010000127.1 GCA_028707655.1 Bacteroidaceae bacterium | reverse complement strand
CATACGGGCGAACTCTCACTCTTCTCGCTTTGGGTGAGCAGTTGTTTATTGGTGCCATCGCTGTTCATGGTGTAAATAACACGGTGACTGCGGTTCTGCGCCACGCTATAATAGCCAACGCTATAGGCTATCTTATCTCCTTTGGGAGAGACGTTTATCTCTCCAATGCGTCCCATAGCCCATAAGGCTTCGGGCGTTAATACTTTCTGGTCAATGGAAATCTCTTGTTTTCCAATGAAATCTTGTGCGGCTTCTTTCTGGCTCGTCGGCGAGCAGGAGGCCAGTGCAATGCTTGTTGCTGCCATTAGTAAAAGATTCTTTTTCATAGGTTTGAATCGAGTTAAAAAAAATAGGCATGAACTACCACTAGGCGATTGCCTCAGTGTAAAGTCCATGCCTATCTTTTAGATGAGAATATATTTATTTTTTCTTCTTCTTTTTAGCGATGTCTGCTTGCTCCTCTTGCAAGGCAGCCATACGTGCCATTAATCCAGATTGTTTGATCTGTGTTGGGTCTTTCTTATTGGCTTCTAATTTAGCTAATATTTCATGGTCTTTAATGAAATGACGCATCCCTAACATGATGAAGATACTGGTAAGCGTAGATACTAAGTAGTAGTAGTTCAAACCTGCTGCATAGTCGTTCAAGATAAAGATGAACATAACGGGCATAGCGTAGGTCATGATTTTCATACCTGGCATGGCCTGACCTGTGTCTTGTTGTTTCATCATAAAGACAGAGTTAATGATGTTGGTAACACTAAACAACAAACAGAATAAACTGATGTGATTACCAATAAACATAATATCTGTGTTCCAAGAGATTAAATCGTCATAGGTAGATAAATCGGTTGCCCATAAGAAACCCTGTTGACGAAGCTCAATGGCGGTTGGCACAAACATAAAGAGTGCAATGAAAATAGGCCATTGGATAAGCATTGGTAAACAACCACCCAATGGACTGACACCATATTTCTTATAGAGGGTAGAGGTTTCTTGTTGCTTTTTCATGGCATCCTCTTTCTTAGGATATTTGTCATTGATCACTTGAATCTGTGGCTTCAATACGCGCATTTTAGCCGACGACATATACGATTTTAGTGTGAATGGAAAAACAACTAACTTCACAATAACTGTCATCAATAACAATACAATACCCATGCTGAAACCTAGATTAGAAAGTAGGTCGAACAATGGGATAGTAAAGAAGCGATTGACCCAACGCAAGATGCTCCAACCAAGTGGAACGAGCTGATGTAGTTCTAAATCTCTTCCATCGGATAGCTTACTGTCTAGATTGGCTAGACGGTTGTATTTATTAGGACCAAAATAGAATTGCATACTTGTTTTCTCTGCTCCTGTTGGGTCAAAGAATGTTTTTAAGTTGGCCGTAAATTTCTTTAAATAACCGCTCTCTTTTGTTTCTGGAGTAGAGGTTAATGTTGCATTAGCTTGAAAACTTTGATTAGCAATCAGTACTGCTGAGAAAAATTGGTTCTTACAAGCAACCCAGTCGAGACGTTCCTCTATATCCTCTTTTTCAACACCTGTGCCCGATACTTCGTTGGTATCATCTTCTGTGGTGTGATAGGTTAGTGTGGAATATCTGTTTTCAAAGGTGTACCCTTTTTCTATCTGATGTACTTTGTCACTCCATTCAATATCTACAGAGTTAACCGATTTGGATAGTTTACCCTCCATGTTTACCGCTTGAATGGTAAAGTCTACCATGTAACTGTTGGGTTGAATACTATAGTTGAAATCGATATAACTTTCTGCATCCACTTGCATACGCATGGTCATGCTTTCTGGCGTTACATTAACGGGAGTGAAGTAGAGATTGCGTGTGTTAATGGTTTCTTTACCATTAAAAAATACAAAATTAAGCGAAGTGTCTTTGGTTCTATAAAACTCAACGGGCTTAGCATCTTGTCCATTGTACTTTTTCAAAATAGCGGAAGTGATAACACCACCTTTGTTGGATAGTGTGAAAGTGGCTACATCGTTTTCTAAGGTGTAGCTTTTTTCTTCTCCTTTTGATACGTTATAATAGATAGAGGTACTGTCAAGATGACTAGCAGATAGGGAGGCATCTTGTCTAACACGAAGTTCGGCTTCTGCTTCAAGCGCTTTTTTTTGCTGCTCTATTTGCATAGAATCGCTGTACTGGTTTTGTAGTGCTTGTTGGTCTTTATCTGGACGGCTAAAATAGCTAAATCCAATAAGTACAACTACGATAAGAATGAGTCCTGTGATTGTATTTTTATCCATGTGTTGAATGAAATGATAATTGCTAATTTATTTATTTGTTTATCGCTGCTTTAATAAAGGATAAGAAGAGTGGATGTGGTTTTAACACCGTACTACTGTACTCGGGGTGAAACTGTGTACCGATATAGAATTTTAGATCTGAAATCTCAATAATCTCTACTAAATCTGAATCGGGATTGACCCCTACACATCGCATACCTTTCTTCTCAAAACGTTCGCGGTATTTATTGTTAAATTCATAACGGTGACGATGACGCTCTTGGATAGAGGTGGTTTGATAGGCTTCGAATGTTTTAGAGTTAGTGTCTACTGTACATTCGTAAGCTCCTAGACGCATGGTTCCACCCATATTGGTGATGGATTTTTGCTCCTCCATAATGTCGATAACATTGTGTGCTGTCTGATCGTCCATCTCCGTGGAGTTGGCATCGGCATAACCCAATACGTTACGTGCAAATTCGATGGCCATACATTGCATACCCAAACAGATACCAAAAGTAGGTAGGTTGTGCATACGGGTATATTTGGCGGCTACATATTTACCGGTGATGCCACGTTGACCAAATCCTGGACAAATAACAACACCATCTATACCCTCTAATTTCTCGCTGATATTCTCGTCGGTGAGTTGCTCACTATTTAAATAGGTTACCTCTAACTTTCTATCGTTATGGGTGGCTGCATGCGAAAGGGATTCTAAAATAGATTTATAAGCATCTTGTAGCTGTACATATTTACCCACTAGGGCAATGTTAACAGTCGATTTTGCTGCATCTCTACGTGCTAAGAATTCTCTCCATTCTTTCATCTCAGGACGCTTGCCAATAGGTAGACCTACCATTTTTAGTATGGTCTCGTCTAATCCTTGTTCCTGCATACGGATAGGCACTTCGTAAATGGTTGGCATATCTACCGACTCAATAACTGCGCTATCGCTTACATTACAGAAAAGGGCTACTTTTTTCTTTAGTGTATCGTTGAGCTTATGCTCTGAACGAAGTACTAGAATATCGGGTTGAACACCAAAAGATTGTAACTCTTTTACCGAATGTTGTGTAGGTTTGGTTTTTAACTCTTTGGCTGCCGCTAAAAAGGGTACATAGGTAAGATGAACGCTGATGGCATTCTTGCCTAAACGACGTTTCATCTGACGGATGCTCTCTAAGTAGGGAAGGGATTCAATATCGCCTACCGTTCCTCCAATCTCGGTAATCACGAAATCGAATTTATATTTGTTTCCTAATAACTGAATATTTCGGATAATTTCGTCGGTGATATGCGGAATAACTTGTATGGTCTTTCCTAAATAATCGCCCTTACGCTCTTTTTTTATCACATTATTGTAGATGCGACCTGTTGTGATGTTATTGGCTTTCGTGGTTTGAATGCCTAAAAATCGCTCGTAATGTCCTAAGTCTAAATCGGCTTCGTGACCATCTACTGTAACATAGCACTCTCCGTGTTCATATGGGTTAAGTGTACCTGGATCGATGTTGATATAAGGGTCGAATTTCTGAATGGTAACTTTGTAACCTCTAGACTGAAGTAATTTACCAATTGACGATGAGATGATTCCTTTTCCTAAAGAGGAAGCAACACCTCCTGTAACGAAGATATATCTTGTTTCTGCCACTTTTATATGTGTTTATGGTTTCTAATATACTCAGATTATTATAGATACTATCTATATATACGCCGCAAAAGTATAAAAAAATAGTAAGATAATAGGGGTTAAAATGAAAAACCTCTCATTAAAATATAAGTTAGTTAAAAAGCTGCAATTATTAGAGCTATTTATGGGTTTAATTAATGTTTTGTGTATTTTTGTGAAAAAATTACTCGATATGAAAAAAGTTCTATTTTGTTGGATAATTCTATTTTGTTTTCCGATCGGTATGATTGGGTCGGAGGCGATGCATATGGGCCTGAATAATAGACTCGTGAAGCGCGAGAAAACGATTCTTCAACTCTATGTGGATTCCATACAAAAAGCTTCTGATAAGTATTATACAAAGGTTTATGCGCTGGGTAGTGTAGACTATAAACATATGTATGTCAAGATGAACCCATATATGTATAAGATGTTTACACCTTTTACATTCTACTCCTCTTTAATCAGAAAGAAATTTAGTGCCAATTGGCAACCCTCTTTATTGAAAAAACGGGTGTTATCTACCGATACGTTGCTCTCTATTCACTCCTCTATATTATCGGATGCTCGACAAAGCGAAAATTTCTTAACCGATGTGCTAACAACGGCCTATTTAGTGAAATGGGACAAGGTGCTAGAAACAGAATTTATCATTGAAGAGAACGAGATGTTCGATAAAAACAGGGTGGAGAAAATTAAACCGCGTAAACGAATCTTAGAGCTTTTTAATGGGCATTATAAAAAACCGAAGAATGAGGTGGATGAACGCGATTATAAGGCTAAACGACCTAATTTTTGGCGGAAATATGGCGATGGCTCCTTACAATTTACACAGAATTATTTCTCTTCTAACTGGTATAAAGGAGGGGAGAGTACCAATGCGCTCTTGTCTAATCTATCTTATCATATTGATTATGACGATAAACAGCGTATTGAATTTGATAATGCCTTAGAAATTAAACAGGGGTTTATCACTACACCTTCGGATACGGTGCATACGTATAAAAGCAATGCCGACCTGTTGCGTATTAGTTCAAAGTTTGGTATTCGTGCTTTTAAAGATTGGTACTACACCTTAGAGGGGGAGCTGAGTACACAGTTTTTCTCTAATTATAAAACCAACTCGAACACAATTGTTTCTACTTTCTTATCGCCTGCTAACCTTAATATTGGTTTAGGTATGGACTATAAGAAGGTAATCCGAAATGTAACGCTCTCTGTGTTGCTCTCTCCTATCTCTTATCATATGCGATATGTGGGTAGTAGCGATGTGGATGAAACAACCTTTGGCCTGGAAGAGGGACAATCGGTGTTGAATGAGGTGGGTTCTAAGCTACAGGTGGTTTCTAAAATACAGCTGCTCCCTCAAATTACTTGGGAATCGAGGTTGTATTATTTTACAGTCTACTCAAAGGTAGAAGCGGAGTGGGAGAATACATTTAATTTTGTACTGAACCAATACCTCTCTACCAAACTCTTCTTTAATGCGCGTTTTGATGATGGGTCAACAAAAAAGGGTAACAGTTATTTCCAACTGCACGAGGTGCTTAGTTTTGGTCTCAACTATGCTTGGTAAAACAAATGGAATATAGGAGAATAAAAAATAGAATAAAAGGTGTGTTGTATATGTTATACAACACCCTTTTTTTGTTGAATGGACCTCCCTTTTCCTCTTCTCCTGCTTGGAACCGATTTCTAACTACTTATCTCGTAGAAAATAATACTGTATAAGAACTTTTTCCCTTTTTTGTATTTGAAAGAAATAATTATTCATTACATTTGCGCCGTTTTGTAATGTACACTTTGCAAATAAAAGCAATTTATGAGTAATATAATAGAGCATGTAGGTATCGTTGAAAAGATGGATGCCAATCGTATAGTCGTTAAAATTGTCCAAGCTTCGGCTTGCTCTGGGTGTAGTGCAAAGAATCTATGCTCCTCTTCCGAAAGCAAAGAAAAGTTGATTGATGTGGTTAATACAACTGGCAAATCGTATGAAATAGGGCAAACAGTGATGGTGCAGGGCACTACCTTAATGGGTTTTCAGGCTATTTTATTTGCCTTTATTTTACCCTTCTTCGTGATGGTGACAACCCTGTTTGTGGGGATGCAATGGACGAACCAATCGGAAGCAATTTCTGCTTTGCTCTCTTTAGCGGCTTTAATACCTTACTATATTTTACTTTACTTTTTAAAAAATAACCTTAAGAAAAAGTTTTTATTCCGACTAAAACAATAATTATCAATAATCTATGAATCCTATTTTAATTGAGGTCTTTTGATTAGTGG
>JAQWAN010000126.1 GCA_028707655.1 Bacteroidaceae bacterium | reverse complement strand
ATCCTGAGCCAGGATCAAACTCTTCATTGTAAAAATATTATTATAATTCTGCTCAAGATACCAATTTATCAATTTTATATTGACGGTTTGTTTTTATCTAAATAAGTCTGTATTCACATACTGAATTACCTATTCTTGTACTACTTTGTTGTTTATATATAATCTGTTCAAAGAACGCTTCTTTTAGTCGCTTTGTTTTGGAAAGCGGATGCAAAGATAAGGAGTTAAATTCATTCTGCAAAGCTTTTAGAAGCTTTTTTGAAATCTTTTTTTAAAACCTGGAGGAGAAGATAAAGAGTTATTGCTAACACACTATACTTACAACCTACTGATTTAAAAAACCTTACCAATTAACCACCTTTCAATTCTACTCATCGTAGCCCTGAACTCCTTCAAAGCGGGTGCAAAAGTAGAGCTTTAGTTTGAAACAAACAAGTAATACAGCAACTATTTTGGTATATAGTTGGAACTATTTTGAATAGATATACATAAAGAGCTGATTCATAGACCAATTACACGACTTGTTTTTTTTCAAAAAAAATAGAACAAAAAAAGGAGGAGAGGGAAAGAGAAGGAAAGAGAAAAAAACACCTTCTGTTCTTCCAAAGGATAGATATATCTTATCTCGTTCAAAATACAGCACCTTTTTACTTTAAATATAGCTATATATAGAGTAAAAAGATGCTGTATTTGCAGTCAAAACTATCTATATTTTGATCGAAAACATAGGTAGTTTTTCCGATAAAAGATAGGTAAAGTTTTGTAGCGGCAAAACAATTGACCTAAAGACAATAGTTTTGAGAGAGATACATGGATAGAGCCGCTACCTTAATCTTGCAAAAGTGATAGCAACCTCTTTTGATTTTCAGTAATTAGTCTATCTTTGCACCACACTTAAAAAAAGCAGATTAGATGAACCCAATTATAGCCAACTACCAACAAGCACAACAAAAATATCAAGCCATCTCACAGAAATACAGAAAGCGATTTCGTAGAGCTGGTACACTTAAGCTCGTACTAGTTACCCATCTTGCCACTTTAGGCTATGTTTTACGAGAAGATTCCACCTCTACTCTACTCCTTTTGGCAGGAGGATGCCTCTTGGGCCTATTGCTACTCAATATGCTCCAGACCCATTTCCAACAGATTCACCATTATAATAAGACAAGAGCACTTATTAATGAGCAAGAACTCCAATCGATAGCCAACAACGACAGCAGTTTTGATGGAGGAGAGGAATATATAGATAGTAATCACCTCTATAGCTACGACCTAGATCTGTTTGGAGCGCATTCCCTTTTTAAGCATATCAATAGAACAGTAACACTTTTTGGAAAAGAGCGATTAGCCAAATGGTTTAATCAACACCTATTAAACAAAGCGGCCATAGAAAAACAACAAGAAGCTATACAAGAGCTTAGTTCGCTTACAGAGTTCCGTCATCATTTTAGAGCATTAGGAATCAATAAAGAGAAGAACACCATCAGCAAAAAAGAATTGACACGATGGATTCAGCTCGACACTATTTTTAGTCCATCCCTTCAATTTTTACCACTCATAGCCCTACTTACCAATGGTACACTCCTGTTATTAGCCAGCTTAGGCTTCATTAGCTATACCCTTCAGGGTAGTGTCTTTGTCCTTTTTATCATTCTTCACTTTCTCTTTGTTAAAAGAATTAATAAGGTACAAAGCGACTACGACAAACGCTTTAAACAATTCGCTACCTATGCTCAGTTAATAGGTTGTATAGAAAAGGAGTCCTTTAAAAGTGCTCTCTTATGTGATTTTCAAGCTACATTAAAGAAAGATGAGATAACCGCATCCAAAGCCATTGCACAACTAGGTAAACTCACCAATGCCCTCGATCAGCGGAACAATATATTGGTTGCTCTCTTTCTCAACGGACTATTTCTATGGGAACTATGGCAATGTATGCGCATTGAGAATTGGAAAAAAGAATATGCGCCCTATCTGGGTAAATGGATGCAAACACTAGGCGAGATGGAGGCAGTATGCTCCTTGGCTACTTTTGCGGCAAACTATCCCGCAAACACCTATGCAACCATCCGGGAGACTCCTTTTCAATTTGTAGGAGAAGAGCTGACACATCCATTAATGCCCGCAACACAAGCCGTAGCAAATCCCAGCCTATTAACCCCCTCCACCCATTTCATTATTATCACAGGAGCAAACATGGCCGGAAAGAGTACCTATTTACGTGTAGTAGGTGTTAATTACCTACTGGCCTGCATAGGTGCCCCAGTATGTGGTAAAGCCGTAGAGATATACCCCACACAACTCGTCACCAGTCTACGCACCAGTGATTCGCTCAGCGAGAATGAGTCCTATTTCTTTGCGGAGTTAAAACGACTCAAACGCATCATCGACCTATTGAACGATAAGCAAGACCTCTTTATCATCTTAGATGAGATATTAAAAGGCACCAATTCGATAGATAAACAAAAGGGATCACTTGCACTTATTGAACAGTTTATGCAACTAGATACCCATGGTATTATCGCCACACACGATTTGGTATTAGGTCAGCTCAAAGAGCGTTTCCCAACCGCAATAGAGAATTATTGTTTTGAGGCAGATATTGTAAAGGATCAATTAAGTTTTACCTACCAGATTCGCAAAGGCTTGGCACAAAACATGAATGCATGCTTCTTGATGAAGAAAATGGGCATCTATACACTCGATTAAGAGGTTGTTATCTGGTGTATACCATGCACTCAACCAACTGTTAATCATCTAGTTGAGCTATTCTAACCACCTCTATTTTTTACGAATCAAGAGAATATCGGATACCACAGGTAAATGGTCGGACAAGAGTGATAAAACAGCTTGCGAGCGGACTAATCGCCAATCTGAAGTAGGATTACCAAAGATATAGTCGATATGTTCCGTAGGATTCCATGCAGGAAAGGTAGGTGCCAGATCGCAAAGCATATACCATTTATCCATCCCCTTAGTGATAGGTAACGAAGTGGGTGTAGCATTAAAATCGCCAGCTACCAGCGTTGGATAGGGCGTTTCTTTAAGATAGTCCGCCACTTGTGCCACTTGTTTTAGGCGCGTTGCCGAAGAGAAATAATCCAGATGCGTACAAGCAAAGGATAGCGTATCGTGCGGAGTCACTTCATAATCCGCCTGTAGTAACACACGCTGCTCTTTACCGAGAGGCTGACATAGCATTTTCTTACTGCTCCTAATGCAGGGACGATTCGACAAAATGCCTATACCATAATAGCCACCTGCAAATTCAATGGTCTTGCCATAAAGCGGATGCATCTTTGTTCGTTGAGCAAGCACCGTCATAAAATCTTTATCATGTTGTTGCGTTAACCCCTCTCTATGCGTACACCAATCCACCTCTTGCAGCGCTACAAAATCGGGGTGAAAGGATTTGATATGCTCACCCAACTCTTCTAGAGAGGCACGTTCGCCAAAACGTAGATTATAGGTCATTACACGAATGGTCAATGTATCTTGTGCTACTGCTGCCGTACAGCAACAAAAAAGGAGAATAAGAAGGCGGTTTATTTTCTGCATCGTTGTGTTTTTACTAGTAAAAAGTGCTGTTAACAGGAAACAAATATACTTTTTTTTACTCTCTTTGTAGAAGATAATCGTATGAAAAACAATACGTTCATTTAATTTTCAATTTTAAGCGATAATTTATCCTCAAAATGGACTGCTATATCCTAAATATAATTACTTTTGCGCGGTTTAAATTTGAAATAATGAATCGTACGCTAAAAGGGTACATGTTAGGAACTGTAGCCGCCGCATGTTATGGGGTAAATCCCGTATTTGCTTTACCTATGTATAAAACTGGTATACAAACAGATAGCATCCTATTTTATAGGTATGCACTTTCTTTCCTATTAATGGCCCTTTTTATAAAGCACCAAGGAATATCTTTATCTATTAAACGAAAAGAAATTCTACCTCTTTTCGTGATGGGTGTACTCTATTCGTGCTCTTCACTCTTTCTCTTTTTAAGCTATCGACACATGAATGCAGGAATCGCTTCTACACTTTTATTTGTATACCCTGTACTGGTGATGCTCATTACCTCTTTTTTCTTTCACGAAAAGCCCTCCTACATCACCATTGGAGCAGTAGCTATTGTGGTAACAGGTGTTTTTCTACTTTATAATGGCGAAGGAAAATCCAATTTAATTGGATTTATATTCGTACTAATCTCTGCACTTACCTATGCGCTCTATATGGTAGGAGTTAATTTCTCGGCACTACGCGAGATGGAAACATTAAAACTAACTTTTTATGTACTTTTCTTTGGCTCATTGATCTATGTAATACGATTAAGAGGATGTATCGATTTACAACCTCTAACAACTAATAGCTTATGGATTTATGCACTAGCTTTAGCCATTGTTCCAACAATTATCTCCTTACTGTTCATGATTCAGGCTATTCAACTAGTGGGTGCCTTACCTACTGCTGTTTTAGGAGCTTTAGAACCTATAACAGCCGTTATTTTAAGTTGCCTCTTTTTAAATGAATCACTCACAACTAAAAATATTTGCGGCATTTGCATTATTGTTTTTGCAGTATCACTTGTTATTGCCGAGAAACAGATACAAAAACATATCTGTATTTATCTGAATGCACTAGCTCAACACACCAACACACATAAACTAAAACGTCATCGCTAGGCCATTGCTCTGATTGTTTTCATAAATTTACTGAATTTATCAACTTATTTTTAGTTAATAAATTCGGTGTAAGACAAACGTAAATAATTTATAATAACTACATTTGTATTATTAAACAAGAACTCATATTTATTACGATAAAAATCTGTATTTGTTTAATTGCCTTTTGGTGGAATAATTGAATTCACTTACCCAAAAGGGCATGAGTATGTGCTATCAGTAGAAAAAACGACAATAGCCAAAGAGTATAACACTCTATGTTGACAATCTAAAAAGAGAAATCATGAAAATTAAAGAAGTAATAGGAATACTAATGTTATTCCTTAGTGCATTTAGCTTAACAAGCTGTAACAAAGAGGAGGAAGGATTCTCCAAAGAAAAAATTCAACAAGCTCTTTTCGACATGAAAGGAACTTATCATGGCATGGTAAAAGTATCCTATTATCATGGCTTATCAATTACCGAAGAACAGAATGCTGTTGCTAGATCTCGCGATTCATTACAGCTGTCCATATCGTTATTACCTATCGCAGAAATTACTACAGATAAAAGTCTATCAGAATGTTTGCAAAGCATAGGAGAAGTTCAAGTCACAGCTGGATATGAATTTTCACAGATGGATTATGGTAATCTTAGTTTTGCGCTACACCCTCAAAATGTAATAGTATCTGGTGGCAATGATACTTCACATACTATCAAAATTGTTTTTTCTCAGATTTTTGGCGGTGATGCCACCCCTTATCAAAACTTTATCATGTTCAATCTCTCTCCAACAGAATTATGGTTTGACGGAAAGGAATACGAGAACTTTAAGCAGCTCGTCTATCACTTTAAAGGAGAATGCGAGTAACAATAAAACAAGCAGAAGAAAATCTGAACTAAAATAATAGCAACCAATAAATGTAATATCCATTGGTTGCTATTATTTTAAATGGCAGCTTTGAGAAATTATTCTTTCTCGTAATAAATTTATGTTGTATCTTAGCGGCGAAAAATTCGACGGACAACGGTCAATCGCATACAGCTATTTTTAAAGAAAACAGCTTCGATATAAGTTTCTCCAACTGAAAATTTTCAACAATGAATAAGAATCGAATCACAACACTTTTTGGTATACAATACCCAATCATCCAAGGCGGTATGGTATGGATGAGCGGCTGGAAATTGGCTGCAGCAGTAAGTAATAATGGTGGATTAGGACTATTAGGAGCTGGATCGATGCATCCTGAAACACTAGAGGAACATATCCTGAAGATGAAAGAAGCAACGGATAAACCCTGGGGCATCAATCTACCTCTCTTCTATCCTGAACTAGAGAAAGTAATGGAACTTATCCTTAAACACAAGGTGAAAATTGTATTTACCAGTGCAGGTAGTCCCGCTAAACTAACCAGCCGACTTAAAGCAGAGGGCATTATTGTGGCGCATGTGATTGCAAACACTCGTTTTGCTAAGAAATGTGAGGAGGCAGGTGTAGATGCACTTGTGGCCGAAGGCTTTGAAGCAGGTGGGCATAATAGTCGCGAGGAAACAACCACCATGGTACTGATCCC
>JAQWAN010000125.1 GCA_028707655.1 Bacteroidaceae bacterium | reverse complement strand
AGTAAAAACGCCAATTAGTTCTTGGTGGAGACACCAAAAAAAAGAGTTAAATAAACTTTGATATTATATTAAAGTGGTATACTTTTGGATGAGAAATAGTGGTACCCTTTTCGTTAATATAAACACCATTTATCTATATCTGGATTTTCTTCCTGTCCTTCTAAGTTAATTGGTCTCTTTTGAAAGAGTTGAATTGGGTTAAGTGGATATGATTTTTTATCTTTCCATGATTTCTCCTGTAATAGACAGATTTGCCAATACCAAATAAAAAAATCATTTAGTGCACTATCTGAAGTATGCTCTTTGATACTTCTATTAGTCCAAAACCACTCTTCTCTTTCTTCCCACTCTTTAGAGAATACTCCTCTAACTTTTTCATTTTCAATTTTGCCAATTAAAATTGGTTTTAAATTTTCAGTCGCTGTAAGCGGTTCTCCTGTAGTATTAATTACAACAAATGTCTCTTCGCCTCGTGTTCTGTGACCCATATCGTAATAAATCATTTGAAGATTATTTAAAACAAATTCTCCAAAGCTATTGATATCTATATTAATTAGCTTGTTATCAATTGTTTTAATTGCATTTATAACGCTCTGAATTGATGCATCTAAGTCATATTCTTTAAAATACCAGCTCTCTTTTTTAATTTGTTCAATCTTGACATTGTTGTTCAAAAAAAACTCACAAACCAAATCGCTTAAAAAGTAAAGTGTACTTTCACGAATAGCATACTGCAAATTTGGTTCTCTATCGTCTAATAATTCACTTTTAGAAATGAGTATATGTTGAAACTGATTTTTATCGGTTTTTCTATTAATCATGCCCATCAAAAGAAAAAGAGTTGTCAATCTTTGCTGTCCATCGCATAGTTGAATAGTATAATGAGGGCTTTCATATCCATAGATCAAACCCAACAGTAATTTATCTTGCCTGTTTTCATTAAATGCTAATAGAAGACTATCTAAGAAACCCGAAACTAGCTCGGTGTAATTATTTGCTTTTTCATTCCACGCTTTATCGCCCCAACAGTAATCTCGTTGTAAATCTGGTATTACTATCTTATTATCTCCGTTAAAAAGCTGCTTAATTGTGTACTCTACTCCACTTTCAAACTTTAGTTTACTTTTATTCATAATATTTATAAATTATTCATTAATAGCGTAATCTTTTTTAAACCTTGCAATAAATTGTTTTTGATTATCCTGAATGTCATCTATAGTCCAATTTGACTTAGAAAAAACAGAAATTGTGTGAAGTAAATTTCGGCTCTTAAACACTTCGTTTACATTAAAATAAATCTCTTTCTTCTCGCTAAATGGCTTATTGTTAAATTTTGAATTTTCATTTTTATCTAACAATAGTAGGTTGCCAATAGAGTGTTCGCTGTAATTAGGTTCCATACAAGCTCTATTTAACCACTCTGTTCCAATGGGCTCTCCTGGCAAAGTAATGTCGTTGCCATCTTTGTATAGGATTTCCACAACTCCATCTTCATAGACTATCTCCTCTTTCCTGTATGCCTTTGATTTAGGATGAATATGCTCCAATGACTTACTTCCATATATAGTGAAATCAAATTTCCTTCCAATGCCAGCAAATAATTTATTGTCTTCTTCTACATTCAGGCGAAGCAATTGGTTTAATGCTAAATCATAAGAATCTTGATAGACATGTTTTTGAGATAACCTATCATAAGCATCTAGAGCTTTTTTTTCTTTTGTCTCTTCATTATTTTTCAACTCATTAGCTTTTACAATTTGTCTGTGAGTTGCCCCTACTAATCTCCACTTAGCATAGTCGTCTTCAAGTTTGTCTTTATGCTTTCTTTCCATAAAATAGCAGAGCATGTCAAATTTATCTTGGGCATTTACTGAACAGAGTAGTGACATTTTTAAATAGTTATAAATTCTAGGCGAACTAAAAATATCTTCGAAGGATTTTTGCAAGTCTCTTAACTCTTTAAAAATATGTTTAGTTCTTTGCTTCTCCTTTTCTCCATTTTCATTGAGTAAAGCCTTAAAACTATCAAAATCAAATGATTTAACACTGTTGTCTTTCTTCCAAAAATAAAAATCTAAAAGCATACCCATTGGCTTCTCTGTGTCGAAATAATTTTTTACTTGGTCTTTATTCCACCAGTATAACCACTTGTCCCATTCTCGAGCATATCGGCTTCGCAATGCATTTGTCTCCCAATCTGTTGCAATTATTTCTTTCAGATTATTCAAATTATCGTTGACAGAACTAGAAACTATTTGTTCAGAGATATCTGGCAAAGATATTATTCTTAATATTTCTGCTTTTACTAGCTCTTCTTGTAGCATGGTTGCTTTAGAGCCATTCATCATAGTAAAGGTTTTTGTTGCCTTTTCTTGATCTATAACTATATATAGAATGGTTACCTTAGTTCTAAGAAAATCAATAAAACCAGATAGTTTGGATTTTTCATCTCTAAATGGTTTTAATTTTGCATTAATCTGTTCAATTGCTTTTTTAAAGTAATATATATCTTGATTTTCATTGACTCTATCAAAGTCTTCAAAATCGAAACCATCTACCTTTAAATTGTTTATAAATTCTTTAGAGCTTTTTCTAATATCATATTCAAGTTGTATATTCTTTATTAGCTCATTTTCTAGACACCATAAGAGTAAATAAAGCGTAGTAGTTCTTTGTTGACCATCTATAAGAAAAATCTTATTATCTTCTTCAACTACTGTAATACCCTGAAGAAAATAGGGTTGCTCATGGTTTGCTCCTATCAAGTCATCTAATAATTTCTGAACAGCACTTGAGGTACTATTATTTTCTTTTACCGCCCATTTGTAACCTCTCTGGTAATTAGGAATTACAAATGTCTTATTCTCCTGAAAGAGAAAATCTTCAATTGTTTTAAAAACCGTTTTACTTTTCATTGTTTATATAGTTTAAATTTCTAAATGGCTCTCATCTATTTTATTTTTTATAAATTTTTGACATTTGCTGTATAACACTTGTAATCTCCTGCCTCAAAGAGGTAGGTTTAAGGACCTCAATGTTTTCTCCGTGCGAAAGTAGCTCTTGTACAAAATCGTAGGTAGGATGCAGGAGATATTGAAAGACGGCGTACTCAATCTTATCTTCTAGCAATGTTTGCGAATGATGGAGTGGTAACGTCTCAAAATACCGGCGCTGGTTGCCAAACACTTTAATCACAACTGTTTCGGGTTTTTCACTGTGGCTGTGTATGATACCATAGCTGTTGTAAAAATAGTTTTCTGGTGAGAAATCTGCAGGATATATGAATGTGGTCTGGGTAACTGCCACTTGATGCATGCGATCTAGTGAGTAAATGCGTAACTCATGGTAATGTGGGCTTCGTGCCAGAAGGTACCATCGCAAACGGAATACTTTAAGGCAATAGGGTTCTACAGAGAAGGTATTTGGCTCATCTCTTTCAAAGCTTTGGTAGGAAATCTCAACGGCTAGGTTGTCGTGAATAGCTTCGAGGAAAGATGTAAGATACTGGTGACCAGAAGGTATCTTTTCGAACAGGATGCGCTCTTTCATCTGGGCGCTCTCGTTTAGAAGATTCCCAACCGAAAAGGCATTCAACATCCAAGATCGCATGCCGCCCCTATGTACTTCATCTTCGTTTTCAATGTAATATACATACCCACCGCGTTTATCGCACTCTATATTAATGTCAAACATCTCTTCAATGGCCTGGCGGTGATTATGGAATGTACGCAGAGGAATGTGGTCGCCCGAATAATTCAGGCGAGAACGGCTCCACTTCTCGTTAATCTCTTCAAATGAGATTCTGCCTGCACTAAGAATGCTCTCTACCAGCCAAACATAGCGGTTAAACAAGATGGAGGTACTCTCTTTGTTGCTTTTTCTTTTTTGTTTCATAGTTATACTTTTTCTATTACCTTAAATAAAACCGATTCTTGACCTGCAATCTACAGGTTTCAACCGTTCGGTTCGGCAAAAACCCATTATGGTTTCCAGAGAAGGCTGCCCTCCAGAAAGAATCTGTTCAACGGCACTTTTGCGAACAATGTTCTCAATTTGTCCTCCGCTAAAATCATATTTTACAGCCAATTGCTCTGCATGGGAATCTGGCATGTGTGACAACATGGCTCTCCATATCTGTTTTTTTGCTTGTACGCTCGGTTGCAGAAACTTAATCTTGTAGATAAACCGTCTTTCGAAAGCATTATCCAAATTTTTGGTGAGGTTAGTGGTGGCTATCATTATTCCGTTAAGATTTTCCATCTCCTGAAGAATGATGTTCTGCAGTGCATTTTCCATCTTGTCTATAGATGCAAGCGTCTCCAAACGGGTGCCAAGCAAGGCGTCTGCTTCATTGAACAACAAGATTGGGGCAACTTCACTCTTTGAAACAAGTTCGCGATAATCTTCGAAGAGTATTTTGATGTTTTTTTCGGTTTCACCAATCCACTTACTTTTAATCTCGGAAACATTAACCGGTAAGATATTACGCCCCGTTTGCCTAGCTATCTGGTATACGGTTTCGGTTTTTCCAGTACCGGGTAAACCATGAAAGAGACAGGCAAAACCATTGCGCATTCCACTGTCCAATAGTCTTTTCTGTACCGCTGTAAAATTATGGGGCCTTAGTAACACAGTCAACTTGTCAATCTGTTCCTGCTCATACTCATCAAAAAAAAGCTCTTTCTTAACAATCGTATTGTGCTGGATAATATTTTTTTTAAGCTTAGGTGTACTCTTTTGCAATATCTCTTCTCCTACTAACTCCTGTTTGGCCTTATCGGTAAGTTTAAACCAACAACCATCGGAGAAACCATTAAAGCAAATTTTTTCTATCCATTTATCTTCTAACAATCTATTGTTATCCTTCCTAAGTGACATTTTAATGAGTGACATATCTCCTTTTTCAAAGATGGATTCCAATTCAGACACAATAACCTGGTCTTCATTGTCATTTACCAGGATATTGCAAAAATAAAGTAACAGATTTTTTTCATATTCTGCATAGTCGCTCTTTCTAATAATTTTGCATAATTCAAGATTAGGATTGGCATAGACCAGTGCTTTAAGCTCATTTACCATATCTGGATAGAGAATTTCATCTTCCTTTCTCTCTTTAAACAGGTCATTGACAAAGCTGAAAAAATCTTCCTGGGAAAGGTGGGAGTTTTGCCATGGTTCAATTGCCCTCTCTTCTGTTAACGCATAAAAAACTTCGCTTGGAACTCTATAACCTACTTCATTGTCTCTTCTACGGCAACGGATCAATCGCCTCTTTTCCAGTTCGTGAAGAGAATCTCCATATTGCATAATACGTATCTTGCGGCAATCCAAATGTTGTGATAAATCCTTTATAGATGTATAGCTAGAATTGTCATTATCTACAAAAATTGAGAAAAAAAGGGCAGCCATATCGGACAATTGCAAATGGCTCTTTATAACATCAATATATGGTTTAGCCTTTTCATAGAATTCATCACTCAACCGTGAGTTCTCAGACAACTCAATAACCATTTCTATGTTCCCAAGCAAGTTGATTGGTTCAGAAGACTTTAAATTGTTCATTTCTCCGTTTTTTAAATCTTTGAAATACAAATATAAAACAAAGATATGCGAAACAATGGCACACCACAATGAAAAATAAAATAAAGTCCTTTTGTGACACATTACCACAATTCACATATAAAACGCCTAATCACCTGTATTGGCTATGCCCAGATTACTTGTTTTGTTTGGGTATGCCGAAGTTTATTTAATTGCAGAAAAAAATTATTATTACTCGGCCAAAAGCCAATGAATCGTAAGTTGTAGGCAACAAGCAAGTAGGAGAGAGCAATAATTATTAATTAAAATACACTAATTCAATAAATAATTATACCTTTATGGTTGCAATGTAGTGTAGCAAAGAGAGATAAACATGTTGGAGAACGATTGTGGCGAGCTAATACATAAGGTACAGCTTAGCCACTTTTTTTTATATCATCAACTCTATGGCAATGCTAACAGAAATCATATGGTATATAAGAAAAACCATAGATTTGGATTTATAATTAATAAAATATTTAACCTACAAAAGGTGTACAAAGCCTCTCAATCTTGCTTCATAAACACACCTTTTGTACACATATAAGTAAGTTAGGTTTAATTTTTCCTGACACTCATTGCCAAGATGATTCAAATATTTATCTTTGATACTATCAAATGATACTATCAAGAATACAGACATGAAGCCACCATATGAAATAACGAGTAAGATTTTAG
>JAQWAN010000124.1 GCA_028707655.1 Bacteroidaceae bacterium | reverse complement strand
TATGAAGAACGATAATGAAAGACACTCTTTTCTAAAATGGTGATGGACAGGGAAGCTACTGTTAAAAAGACACCTACAAAAACGACCCCATGCCATTCTGCAAATCTCCATGCAAATCCTGCTAATAGGGTGCCTAAGGAACCGCCGATAAAATAGATGGTCATAAAGATGGTGTTAATACGACTGGTGGCATCGGGACAAACCTCAAAAACGGAGGTCTGGTTACTTAGTTGTATGCATTGCATACCTACATCTGTTACTATTATACCGGAGATTATGCCGACATAGCTGTTTTCTACGAAAAAAAAGAGTCCCCATGCACTAAGAATCAAGCAACAACCAATCACATTAAAGGTGGGCACCCCCACTTGCTGGATGTATTTACCTACAAAAGAGGCGGCTAATGCACCGGTTATGCCACAAAGACCTAACATGCCGACAATATTACTACCCGCATGAAAGGGGGCTAATTGCATCTTAAAGGCTAAGGTGGACCACATCATTAAAAAGGCACCAAAGGCTAATCCTGCTCGAGAGGAGTAGAGCAACAGACTGGGATATTTAACGATCAAAGATAGGATGGAGCGCATCAATCCTTTATAATTGCCCTTGAAGGTAGGATTGGTCTCGGGAAGCATATACACCACTACGATGGTGGAAATAAGCATAAAGAAGGTGGCTATAAAAAAGACATAACGCCAACCAAAATAGGCACCGATAAAGCCACTAAAGACACGAGAGGCTAATATGCCGGTTAGTAAACCGGAAATAATTATACCTACATTTCTTCCTTTATTTTTAGGGGTGGAATATTGTGCGGCTATTGGCACAAAGATTTGTGGCACAATGGAACAGACACCGGTAACTAGGGAGGCCATTAAAAGAACCCATATATTCTGGGAAAGACCTATGAGGATAAGTGATAGTATTAAAAGGAAAAAATTGGTGAGTACTATCTTCTTTCGCTTAAACAAATCGCCCATCGGGACAATAAAGAAAAGACCTAATGCATAGCCAGCTTGGGTAACCATCGCTATAAGATTGGCTTGAAACTCTGAGATATGCAGATCGGCACGAATCAAACCTAACAAAGGCTGATTATAATAAAGATTGGCTACGGATACACCACCTATAATGGCAAGGGTCCAAAGTACTTTTGCGGGAAAACCTTGATCGGGTCGTAATACTTCTTTCATCTTGCAAAGATACGAAATAGGAAAACGCTTTGCACTTCAATATCTTAAAATAAGTATAGCAAAGTAAAATAGGGGAACAAAAATGTGTGGTTTCATTGGCCACAAGATGGATTATCTACTTCTACTGCTCCTTCTAGTACTGGTTTTTAAAACGTACGAATTAACCGTTTTTTGGGCGTACCAAAAAAAATATAAAACTAAAAGACGTTTTTATTGCATTTTCAAATTATTTCTTTTTGTTCCTGAATGGTTAACGTTTTTATTTAAAATACTGCTGTTTTAAATAAAAAGACGTCATATATAGCAAAAAGTTTGTCTTTTCGCTTTTTATTCAGTATCTTTGTAGAGAATTAAGAGGTCAAAAGTGGCAAAATCTTACAATTCATGAAATAATAAACGGGATATTTATCCTGGTATAATTATATATTCCTCCTTTAATTTAAAGGGAATATTTTCTTGAAAGCTAAACAAATCAGCTTATAACTACTTATTGTTTTTCTACTTATTTTTAGAAAACAATAATCAAGATATTATTCATTTTTCGCAATACGTGCTACAACAGCATATACTCTATTTTTGTATTATCTTGAGAGGTAGCTCTAAAGATTAAAATTAGAACTTTCTGCGCCATTATGTGTGCAGAAATCCTGCGAGATAACTAATTTTCTAACTTTTTTAAAAATTTATTATGAAATTAAAAAGAACAACTTTTCTTTTATTATTTACAATCGTAGTCGGCTCTCTGTGGGCACAGGACAAACCTGAAGTTAAAATTGGGGGAGCTTTGCGCTATAACTATAACTTATCTTCCTGGAAGAACGGCCAACAAAAACGAGGTGGAGATCTTGGATTTGATTTGTTCCGAATCAATGTTGCAGGAAAATACAAAGGCGTGAAGGTTAATGCGGAATACAGACTTTATTCTGCAGACTCTGGTGGCGGTATGTTAAAACAGGGATGGATTGGATATGATTTCAACCAATTTGACAATATACAACTGGGACTTACACAGGTGCCTTTTGGTATTACTATGTATAACTCACATAGTTTCTTCTTCTCGATGAACTATTACGTAGGTCTGGAAGATGATTATGACATGGGTATCAAATATTCGCATAAAGGGGAACATTGGGAATATGCATTAGCCTTCTTTAAGAATGCGGAGGAATTACGCTTTGGAAGCTCTTCTGATGTTTCTGATGATCGCTACTCTTATGATGTATCCTCTATTGAAATGGCAGGTAAAATGCAATATCGAAACAAAGAGATCAATCAAGGTAATGCACAATTGATGTACAAATTTAAGACTGGAAAAACGAGTCATAGAGTGGGTGCTTCTGCAGAATATGGTGGCTTATACAACTTAGATACGGAGAAAGTAGGAAACCATTGGGCATATGCTGTACATTATGAACTGAACTCGGGTCCTTTTGATTTGAAAGCACAATATTCTGCTTATAAATATAATCCAAAAAATCCAACTGGAGAAGATAATAAGGTTGTCGCTATGACTGCCTTTGGATATCCCTACTTAACCGCTGCTAAAGCTTCACTATATACTCTGGGTATGGGATACTCTGTTCCTGTTTCTTGGGGACCAGTATCTAATCTGTTGTTTTACAATGATTTTAGCTACATGGATAAGATAAGCGATTTTGAAGATTCTATGATGAACGTAACGGGTGTTATGGTTACGGCTGGTAATGTCTATACGTATGTGGATTATGCCATGGCTAAAAATCAATCTTGGTTAGGAGACGAATGGACCAATGCACTAGGTGCTGGTACTAAGGGTGCTAAATGGGAATCAAGATTCAATATCAATATCGGTTATTATTTTTAATTAAAAAGACAAATGAAAGATTCAATAAAAATAAGGGTTAAAGACTTAACCCTTATCTTTGGAAAAAGAAAAAAAGAGGCACTTCGCTTACTTACAAAGGGGGTTTCTAAAACGGAGATTCTTAAAAAAACAGGCTGCACAATTGGTGTAGACAGAGCGACTTTTGACATTAAAGATGGAGAAGTATTTGTGGTGATGGGACTATCTGGTAGCGGTAAGTCTACTTTACTTAGATGCTTAAATCGACTAATTGAACCTACTGCAGGCGAGGTTTTTGTCAATGATGATAATATCACGAAGAAGAATAACAAGGAATTATTGGAGATTCGTAGAAGTGGGATGAGTATGGTATTCCAAAACTTTGGTTTGTTTCCACACCGCACTATTTTAAGTAATATCGGCTTTGGATTGGAAATAAAAGGGGTGGACAAAAAAGAGCGACTAATAAAAGCACAAGAAGCTATTGAGACGGTAGGACTACAGGGCTTTGGCGAACAATATCCAAATCAACTCTCCGGAGGTATGCAACAACGGGTTGGATTAGCTAGAGCTTTGGCTAATAACCCAGAGGTGCTTTTGATGGACGAGGCCTTTTCTGCACTAGACCCATTAATCCGATCGGATATGCAGGATGAACTACTCGACTTACAGAAAAAACTGCAAAAAACAATTGTCTTTATTACACATGATCTGGATGAAGCTATTAAAATGGGAGATCGTATTGCTATCATGAAGGATGGTAAGATTGAACAGATTGGTACAGCAGAGGAGATTATAACTAATCCACAAAGCGAATATGTGGAGGCTTTTGTAGAGAAAGTGGACAGAAAAACGATTATCACTGCAGAAACATTAATGTTTAAAAAGTATGTGACTTGTCTTTACGCTAAGGATGGACCTAAAGGTGTATTGCGTAAAATGAGAGAGGCATCTGTAGAGGTGCTACCTGTTATTGACGAAAATCATAAATTTAAAGGCTTTATTTGGTTGAACGATGTGCTTTCTACACAAGAAGAGGGCAAAACAAGTATCATGGATACTGTAAAAGAAGAGGTGCCTAAAGTATTCCCAGATTGTACGGTGGAGGAGATGATGCCACTGACAACTGCTACTAAATCGCCTATCGCAGTAATACATCCAGAAACGGGACGACTACTTGGTATTATATCACAGGTATCTATTATGATTGAAGCTACACGATTTGATAAAAAAGAAATCATAGACCTGAAAAAACAATCAAAAGAACAATAAGAAATGGAAAAGATAATTGATTTAGGACAATATGTTGCAATGTTTGTCAATTGGCTAATGGACTTTGGAAGACCATTCTTTGACTTCCTAAAAAACTCAGGAAACGGATTTATTGATAGTATAGAATGGGTGTTAACAGCTACACCTTTTTATGTTGTAATTCTTATTTTTACACTCTTAGCTTATTTTAAAGCTGGAAAAGGGGTTGCTCTTTTCACGGTGTTGGGATTAGGTCTCATCTATATGATGGGATTTTGGAATGATACAATGGTGACATTGGCGCTTATTCTTGTTTCTACCATTACTGCACTGGTGCTAGGTGTACCATTGGGTATCTGGGCAGCTAAAAGCCCAAAAGCGGACAAGGCGATTCACCCCATCTTAGATGTGATGCAAACAATGCCTGCTTTTGTATATTTGATACCTGCTGTGCTTTTCTTTAGTGTGGGTAAATTTCCAGGTGCAGTGGCTACAGTAATTTTTGCTATGCCTCCTGCTGTACGGTTAACAACACTGGGAATTAAAGAATTACCTAAAGATGTGATAGAGGCTGCACTCTCTTGTGGTGTGACTGGAACACAACTTCTTTTCAAAGTGGAACTTCCACTTGCGATGCGTACCATATCTACTGGTATTAATCAAACAATTATGATGGCCCTCTCTATGGTGGTAATTGCAGGTATGATTGCTGCTGGTGGACTGGGAGAACAGGTACTTGCTGGAATTAATAATCTGGATATAGGCTTAGGATTTGAGAGTGGATTGGCAGTAGTTATATTAGCCATCGTTCTCGATAGGATTACACAAGCATTTGGTAATCCAAAAGATAAAATAAACAACAAATAAAAATCAATAACAAAATATGATGAAAATAAAATTATTTACAGTAGCTACAATTATTGCATTACTGTTTATTACAGGATGTACAAACAAAGACGCAAAACAAGTAAAGAAAGAGATTAAGATGTGTTACGTTGATGGCTGGGCCGAAGGTGTAGCAATGACGAATCTTGCAGAAGAAATCTTACTAGAAAAAGGCTACAAGGTTAATGTTAAATCGGCAGCGGTGAACTTATTGTTTGCCTCTATGTCTAACGGAGACACAGATGTGTTTATGGATACTTGGTTGCCCGTAACACATAAAGAGAAGGTGGCTCGATTTGCTGACAATTTGGAGTATATTGGTACTAACTACGCTAACGCAAAAATTGGATTGGTTGTACCTAGCTATTCTAAATTTAACTCTATTGAGGAGTTAAATGCAAATGCTAAACAACTAGATGGAAAAATAATCGGTATTGAACGAGGAGCTGGCATCACTGTAAAAACAGATGAAGCTATGGAGCAATATGGTTTGAAATTGAAATTCTTAACATCCTCTAGTATCGCTATGCTTGCAGAATTAAAAAAAGCAATCAGCGAACACAAAGATATCGTTGTTACTGGATGGGCTCCACATTGGATGTTTGGTCGCTTCGATTTGAAGTTTCTTTCTGACCCTAAGAAAGTGTATGGCGATGCAGAGAACATTCAAACCTATGCTAGAAAAGGCTTTAAAGCAGATTTCCCTAAAGCAGCACAATTCTTTGCTAACTTTAGCTTAGACGATGAGCAAATGTCAAAATTACTAGCTGATATGGAAGAAGGTAGTGCCGATAAAAATGCGGTTGCTAAAGCTTGGATTATTGCAAATAAAGCACTTGTAGATAGCTGGTTCCCTAAAGAAAAGAAGGACTAGAGACAACGTTTCTTGTATAAATTGATATAAAAAGAGGAGTATTCCAATTAGGGATACTCCTCTTTTTAGCTCTATAGCAAATTTTAAATGCAGTGTTAGATCGCATACCTATTCAAAAACAAAAGTGCTTTTCTTTTTAACCCTACACATTAGCATTTAATTAAGGGCATTTTACTTTTTGCCCTACATGTAAACCTCTAATTAAAGGTATTAAAAATATGACGCCTGCATGCTATACAAAAGTACTTTACTTGTAGCCCTACATAGGAACGTTTAATTAAGG
>JAQWAN010000123.1 GCA_028707655.1 Bacteroidaceae bacterium | reverse complement strand
ATTTCTACAATAGTGCTGGTCAACCTCTAGCAGATATGAAAGGTGGAATAGCTTCTGGTTTGCAATCTGCAGATCATATCAAAACCACTATTATGTTAGATGGTGTAAATGTTGGAGGTTCTGCACAGACCACAGCAGCTTTAGGCGCACGTGTTAAGTTGATGAAGGGCTTGAGTATAGCTGTCGATTATAACTATTTTGCACGTAACTTTGCCGATTTTGATGTTCAAGCAGGCGATATTGCTGCTGGTAAAGATATTACTTTTGCAGATCCTTGGAAAATTCCTGCAGGTTCTCAGATTGATGTTTCCGCTAAGTACAACTTCCAGTTGGGTGGACTTTTCTCTACTTTCTATGCGAATGTAGACAATCTAATGGATACACATTATATTGTAGACGCATACGATGGTGGTAATGGCGAGTGGCAATCAGCTAACCGTTTGTTCTATTCCTTCGGACGTACTTATTCTGTGAGACTTAAAGTGAGATTCTAATACAACTAAAAATATAGATGAATATGAAAAAAAATATTTTTGCATTGCTTGTAGCCGTTTTATGCTTGGCCTCATGTGATGATTATAATAAAGAGAATTTTGGTATCGACGATGATGCGAACCTAATTTCGAATGTAGCAAATTACGAAACTGTTTATGCTGGTGAATATCCAGAAGGTGGTTCTTTCACTACAAAACACGAAGTAGACTCCATCGTTTCTGAATGGTTGATGGACGAGTTTTATGCCGCTGACGAAGGTTCAACCGCATCTATAACTGTAGATTTTTTATCTACTCCATTAGAGGAGGATGCAAAACCAGCTATGTTGGATACATTGGTTAGTAGTTACGATCCAGAAACACCTGGAGATCCGTCATTACCTGGCGATTATGATGCCATGGGTACAGAATCTGGTGCTCCAGGTAAATATGACAATTTTGATAGTAATATGGACATAAACCATTACTTGGGCGTATACCTAAGTCAGAAACATATGTATGCTAAAGTAGGCGACATTGCTTCTGTTACCTTTAAATATTTTTCAGGTGGTGGTGCTACCGATCAAACCCGTTTGTATGTGTTAACGGAAAGCGGATGGGAATATGGTTCTACAGCAATTGTTGTAAAACGTTATGCTAAATTCACGCTTATGATGTCTGCAGAGACAAAACAACTCGAGTGGAAATTGCAACGCTTGCTGGGTGGTTCTAAAGTAATAACCATGGATACACCAGAGTATAAACTGTTGGTAGATTGGACTATTGCTAATAAGCCTGAGGGTTATTTAGACACTCGTTATTCACCTATTACTTCTGAATATTGGTTTGGCTCTAGTTCTTCGTATGCTAATATTAATAATAATTATTATACTTGGACTAAGTATTATGACCCAGAATTATTATACGTAGATCTTTCTGATGAAGAAGTACAGAAAATTATGGATGAGCGTTTAGCAACCGGTATTTCTACTTTGATTTTACCCGCAGTTGTATCAGAGCCTAATCCTGATTTAAGCTATGTAGTAGTTTATAAGGTTTATGGTGGACGTGGTAGTGGTATGTATGGTATGACATTCATATATGACACAACAACGAGTAGTTATGTATTAACTTCAGCTCCTGTAGCACAATAAGATTTATTCTTTTACCTATAAAAAAAGGCTTCCGAATTTCGGAAGCCTTTTTTATGTGGATCTATTTAAAAAGCCTTTATGCTGAAAAAGCGAGATAGACCAGATAACAACCCTTTGCTTCAATCTGTACTTTCTCTGCTGTAGCCACATTGAGTGTGCCTTGCCAGGGTTGACTAAAATCGTATAGAGGATATTCCAATCCACTGCCTTTTAGCTGTTGTGCAGAGCAGTTGAAGATAGAGATAGGTTGTCCAACTGTTGTAGTAAAACAACAATTGTCCTTACATGGTAAAAACAGACCATTATCTGTGAGCATAACCACATCCATACCCTCCGCTTGATAGGTCATCAGTAGACTAATATTGCCCAGTGTATGATCTTCTCGTTTACCCGTTCCGCCTAAGATAAGCAGACTCTTTTTTCCTAAAGCCTTGCAATGGTGTACTGCCTTTGTCTGGTCGTTTGTTTCTTGCGAACTCTCCAATAAGAAAAGGTCGCTGTATTGCTCTTTGTTAGCAGCACTGAGCGAATCACCATCTCCTATAATCCGATTGGGTAGAACTCCCTGTGCTAACAATGTGTTAGCAGCACCATCACAGCAAATAAGATAGGGTGCATTTTTAAGTAGTTGAAGTGCTACTGGATAGGTAGGGAAATCACCATTACCTAAAATCACAGCATCAAAAACGTGTGGTATATTTTCTATTCTTTTATTGTTAAGCCTCATTGTAATCTATACATTAGTGCATGATACGATGCATCCGTTAGTAGTAAAACTCATTTTGTTGCATCCGTTGTTATTGTTACTCCGTAGTCTATTGGTTAGTTCTATTCTTGTTAACTAATCCCTGTTGTGGTTCTGTGTTATGCATCATCCTCTTCCATTTGAAGTAGCCAAAGATAGCAATAACAGTATAAAGCGCATATAAAGCAGCCGTTAAATCGAGTCCTTTGTAGATATATAATCCACAGCTTACCGCATCCACCACAATCCAAGTGATCCATTGCTCCAAGTATTTATGCGCCAGTTGCCACATGCCCACAATACTCACTGCTGTGGTAAAGCTATCCAACCAAGGCACTGTACTATCGGTATATTGTTGTAGAAGAACACCTATCCCCACAAATAGAACACCACCTATCAGTAGTAACCATTTCCATTGCTGCAAAGGAGTGTATCGAATGGGGAGGAAGCTCGGTTGGTTTGCTGTTGCTGTAAAAGCTCTTGCTTTTTGTTTTCCCCGCATCCAGATCATCCATCCGTAGACAGCCGCTAGTAGGTAATAGATATTAATCCCCATGTCCGCATATAAGCCCGCATCGTGATAGATACCAATATAGATAGCCGGCATAATAACCCCCACAATCCATAGATAGATGCTTGCGCGATATTCCAGATAAAGGTAGATTAATCCAACTAACGTACCTAACAGTTCTAAGTAATTCATTTTGCTACTATATTAAAAAAAGTTGTCACTTCAATCTTTTGCAACAGGATTGAAGTGACAACATTCTAGTGACTTTTTATCCGATTTAAAAAGAGAGTGATAGATGTCCCATCAAGTGTGTACCTGCTTGTGCAGCATATCCAGCTTGATCAACACGTACGTTCTTTCCTGCTTTCACTTCATATTTGCTATAGGCCCAACCATTATTCTCATACTCCTCATCGAACACATTATAGAGTGTAACGCCCACACTAACTCTTTTGATGTGTGGCAGAGAGAAATGATAGTTTAGTGAGAAATTACTCACATTGTAAGCATCTAACACCTGTTGTTCATTTTTAGAGTTGCTCATATATTGTTTACTCACATATTGTGTTTGCCAAACCATATCAAAAGCCCCTAAGGTATAATTAATACTACCATTTAACAACATATCCGGTGAAAAAGCGATTGGTGTATCTCCAAGTTGTGTTTCAATAGGATTTTTCCAACCATCTTCGTAGATCACCTCTGTAAAATCTTGGATTCTATTTTTGCTAAATGTAGCATTTAGATGTAGCGTTAAATTTTTTGCTAGTAGTGCACTACCCATTAGCTCCACACCCATGCGGTAACTGTTGGGCATATTAGCTGCCATAGCCTCGCCAATCTCGTTGAGCTGTCCGGTCAACACTAACTGATCTTTATAATCCATGTAGTAAAGATTAGCCCCTGCCGAGAATCGCTCGCTTTTAAACTGATAACCCATCTCATAGTCGTTTAAACGTTCCGATTTAGGGTATACGGTAAACATACCATCGGTATAATTGTTACGTGTAGGTTCTTTTTGCGCTACAGAGTAGGAAGCAAACAAACGATGTTGGTTAGAGATTTGCCAATTGATACCCACTTTAGGATTGAAAAAGTGGAATGAATCGTTCACATCCAGTTGTTGCATCGCACCCGTGTTCCAATCAAAGTTATCGTTAGCACCAGAAATCTGGTAGTTTAGGTAACGATATTGTAGGTCAGCATATAAGTTCAATCCCTTTGCCACAAGATAAGTTGCCTTAGCATAGATGTTAGCATCCGTTTTTCTACCTTGATTATCATAATAACGCTCATTTGGTTGTAGTGCGCCCACATAGTTTTTCACCCAAGTAATCTCGCCAAAATGGTCACCCACATAGCGATTGATACCACCACCAACAGTAGCATCTACCACCTTATTCTGGTAATGAATAGAAGCAATCATGCCACCAAAATCATTCTCCATCTGTTTTCTACGAACCAAGTCCGTTTTTTTAATTTTCTCTCCATCTTTGTTATAAAAAGGTGTCAATCCATAGTCTGTCAATGTACGCCCCGTTTTGTACTGCTCGTAGTAGCCTGCTCCTTTGGTATAGAAAAGAGCCGCGTGTAAGTTCCAGTTTTCCGAGAGCTGTTGCGTAAGCAACACCTGGTAGTTCTGTTGGTGATAGTTATCCGTTTGATTGTCGTAATAACGAATATTACCCGCATCATCCGTATATTGCCCACAAGGATTATAAGTACGTCCGTAAAGTTTCATGTCCTCTTTCGAAGCATAATCCCATGCATGATAGGTCTTTTCCGTACCATTAAACGTAACAAATCGCAGTGCTGTGTTTTCGTTAAAATAGCCCGCTTGTAGCATATAGCTATTTAGATTAACACTCGCTCTATCGATATAACCACCGGTAGCAATATTAGAAAGGCGCGCATTAAAAGCCCAGTGGTTTTTTAGCAAGCCTGTGCCAATCTTAAAGGTCTCTTTGTGTGTATTAAAACTGCCATAGCTACTACTAAGCGTAGTATAAGGCTGCATAGAAACACCCTCTGTCTGCATGTTTACACTTGCGCCAAAAGCACCGGCGCCATTAGTAGAAGTACCCGCACCACGTTGCACCTGTATGTCGCGAAGCGACGAGGCCAAGTCGGGCATATTCACAAAATAGAGACTGTGACTCTCCGAGTCGTTCATTGGCACACCATTCACCGTTACATTAATACGTGTACCATCTGTGCCTCGTACACGCATAGAGGTATAACCCACGCCAGCACCTGCATCCGAAGTAGTAAGAACCGAAGGCGTATTGCCTAATAAGTAGGGGATGTCTGCTCCCAGATTTTTGTGTGCTATCTCCTTTGCCGTTACATTGGTAAACGCTACAGGTGTTTTTTGATTAGCACGTGTTGAAATGACCTCCACATTATCCAAGGATATTGTTTTGATACTGTCTTTTTGCACTTTTTGTGCGTAAAGAGAAGAGCTAATGCACAACACACTAGCAAGCAAGACTGCTTTTTCTTTCTTCATGTTGAATAAATTAAATAAGTTAAACAAGAAAGGAGGTATTTTTCTCGTCCTTTTTCCTACGCCGGCATTATCCGTTTCAGGTTCTTGGGTATGATCTCAGCTCGTCAATTTAGAGCACCCCTCCTTAAAAATTACTTGAGAATTACAGATTAGCCTCTTTTTTGATAGATAACTAATTTGTAATGAGTCATTTGCTTTGGTATTCTTCGCAAAGAAGTGTACTTAACTCCCCACAAAGGTAAACGTTTATTTTAACAAAGCAATCAAAGAAGCTATTTTTTTGATTGCTTTCACTGTTACTCTCTCTTAGAGAGAAGATAGGGTATTGTATAATTCCATCTTCGTCAATCACATAAATCGCTCCAAAAGGTAGCTCATTGCTCTCATCGCCATTATATGCACCCTTAAAAGGCTTGGATTTATTTTAAATCTAAATAATTGTTGATCAATCTTAATAATACCTAGTATTTTGTATATTTGCTCTGCTTATTTACTACTAATGGAACTTTTGCCTATGTATCTTGCACCTGGACTCTATGACGATCTCATCAATCAAGCTATACAAGAGGAGCTAGCACGCTACTCCGATAGCCAATATTATATTGCTACCCATAGCCTTACGCTAGAAGAAACAAAATCGCATTTGTGTCAATACGTAAAGAAGGTGCTCGACCAAGCACTTTCGGGTATAGACGATGTGCGTGATATCCCCAATGGCGTACGCTTAGTGAATGAGGTCATTCGGCTTTTCATGCAGAGTTTCCCTCAAGATACTGGGAAAAAAGATTTGCTTCAAAATCCAGTTTATGTGCTGAGCTCTGTTTTAGACAAGACCCAGGTAGACACGTCTGATTATGCCACATATTTGGAACAAATTCGCCCAGTGACCGGTCTGCGAGATTGCACCCTTTTTACCGGTGGACATCAAGAACTTAGCATGGAGAGTGAAT